>NZ_JAXDRQ010000019.1:0-13859 GCF_034090965.1 Absicoccus sp.
CGAACTAGAAGATCTACAAGATCATTATGAACAATTGAAAGAAATTGGCTGTGAGATCTATGCCATATCTTGTGATACCGAGTATGTACACAAGGCATGGCATGATCATTCAGAAGCTATCGCCAAAGTAACCTATCCAATGATTGGGGATCCGACCCATCAGCTTGCTAGAGCATTCCAGGTTCTGATCGAAGCGGATGGTGTCGCCGAACGAGGCACATTTATTATTGATCCCGATGGCAAGATCGTTTCGTATGAAGTGAGTTCTGGTAGTGTGGGACGCAATGCGGCTGAGCTTTTGCGCAAAGTAGAGGCTTGTCAATTTGTTCGAGACCATGGAAGTGAAGTGTGTCCAGCGAATTGGAAGCCAGGGTCAAAAACACTTCGACCAGGCATCGATTTAGTAGGAAAACTATGAGCATTTAAATAGAGCTATATTTGGATATTTGGTATAGTAAAACCAGGAGGTACCTTATGAAAATCATTGGTTCAAATCTTTGTCCACATTGTATCGAGGCAAAAAATTTCTGTGATAAAAAGGGAATCGATTATGAGTTTGTCGATATCAATGCTTCATTGGCGAATTTAAAGATGTTTCTTCAACATCGTGATCAAGATCCACAATATGATGAAGTGAAGGAAAAAGGACAGATTGGGATTCCTACATTGGTCTTGGATGATGGGACATGGACACGCGATTGGCGTGGGTATTTAAAAGCAGAACCGGTACAAGAAGGTCAAGCTTGTGGTTTAGATGGAAAGGGCTGTTAGGCTCTTTCTTTTTGTATGTGTTATAGTTTAAAACTATGAATGAACTAATTATTAACTATTATTCAAATAACTCCTTTTGCGGTAAAGTTAAGATACTGAAAAGGAGAATGAAGTATGAGTCAAAGACCATATCGTTATGATATCGTAGGTAGTTTTTTGCGCCCGGCCTACTTAAAAGAAGCGCGCGCTCAATATGCCAAGGGAGCTATTTCTAAAGCAGAATTAACAACGGTTGAAGATAAGGCCATCAAAGAATTGGTCGAAAAAGAAAAGGCCGTTGGTTTAAAAGCAGTGACCGATGGTGAATTTCGTCGAAGAATGTGGCATTTGGATTTCTTGGAAGAATTAGATGGTGTTCAACATGTGGATCAAACCAATTGGTCGGTAGAATTCAAGGGAGATAAGCCAAAAGGAGCCACTTTAACGTTTACGGATAAAGTAGATTTTCCTGAAGACCATCCTTTCTTATCTCACTTTGCGTATTTAAAATCCATTGCCGGTGATGTGGATCTGAAACAAACCATTCCTTCACCAAGCATGTTGCATTTGATTGCGTGTGTACGTTCCAGTGATACGTATCAACCAATCGATCGATATAAAGATAATGAAGACGTATTATTGGATGATATTGCGAAAGCGTACATCAAAGCGGTTCATGCGTTTTATGATTTAGGATGTCGCTATCTACAATTGGATGATACGTCTTGGGGTGAATTCTGTGATGCTTCCAAACGAAAGAATTATGCCCAAAAAGGAATCAATGTGGATGAAGTAGGTCGTAAATATGTCAAGATGATCAATCAGATCATCGATGCCAAGCCAGATGATATGACGATCACGATGCATATTTGTCGTGGTAATTTCCGTTCTACTTGGTTCTCAAGTGGAGGTTATGAACCAGTCGCAGATATTCTATTTAAGAACTGTCATGTGGATGGTTTCTTCTTAGAATATGATTCAGATCGTTCGGGTGATTTTCGACCATTATCCTTTATCCAAGATCAAAAAGTCGTCTTGGGATTGGTTACTTCGAAATTTGCACAATTGGAAGATCCCGAAGCTGTGAAAGCACGTATTCAGGAAGCAACAACCTATGTACCATTGGATCAATTGTGTTTATCTACACAATGTGGTTTCTCTTCGACGGAAGAGGGAAATAAAATTACGGATGAGGATCAATGGAAAAAATTGAGCTTGATCAAAACAATTGCCGAAGAGGTTTGGAAAGACTGCTGATATCAGCAGTTTTTTTAATTTATTTAAGAAAAGGACTATAATAAGTATGGGTGATTTACATGGAGATTTTTACAATTCGTACGTATGAAACAAAACCAGAAGCTTTTACTATTGATGATGTGGCACAAATTCATGATCAAATGATCATGGAGATTGGGCAGGATCTGATTGCACTTGAATATTATCATCGTTTATTGTGTGCCGGTATCTCATATATGGATATTCGTACCAAATGGGCGATACAGACTAAGGAAGAGAATCATGCGATGAATGATGAGCGAACCAAAAAACACAATAAGGTGATCTATGAATTGGATGAATTAGCGAATTATCTTCGTTCGATGGGATATCGTTGTGCATGGCGAGATCGTATTGGTTACGAAAAAGATGGAAAGTATTTCCGTAAACGTTGTGGCGATTTTGGTTGTTACTTGGCCTTTTTGGCTTCGTTGCACACGCGATAATGTAACAAAACTGAAAACAAAAATGAAAATATTTTCAAAATCAATGGAAATCGAATTCTCTATTTGATATGATGTACCTACATAATAAAAGGAGACGTTTATGACAACAGACAGAATTTCAGGAAAAACAGGATTATTAGCTTTAATTGGATCGCCGGTCGGCCATTCGGGGTCACCAGCTATGTATAATTACAGTTTTGAACGATTGGGATTGGATTATGTCTATGTTGCCTTCGATATCAAAGAAGATCAAGTACCCGATGCTTTACAAGCCATGCGGACTTTCCATATGCGTGGATGCAACGTCACGATGCCAGATAAAATTGCGGCAGCCCAGAATGTAGATGAACTTTCCCCAGCCGCCAAGATTATTGGCGCGGTCAATACGATTGTCAATGAAGATGGTAAATTGGTTGGTCATATTACCGATGGGGAGGGTTTCAATAATAATTTACGTGATCATGGTGTCGAAGTGAAAGATAAGAAAATCACCATTGTGGGTGGTGGTGGAGCAGCCACAGCCATTGAGGTACAGTTAGCCTTGGATGGTGCTCGTGAAATTTCCATTTTCAATATTAAGGATGCTTTCTTCCCACGTATTGAAGAAACAGCGAAAAAGATCATGGATGCGGTTCCTGCATGTAAAGTGAATGTGATCGATTTGGCGGATAAGGAAGCTTTTAAGAAGGAAATCTTAGATAGTGATATCTTGGTGAATGCCACGATCGTTGGTATGAAACCAATGGATGATAAGTCCGTGGTTGATGATATGTCGGTTTTCCATGAAGGTTTGGTTGTAGCGGATACGGTATACAATCCAGTAGAAACCAAATTATTAAAGGATGCCAAAGCTCATGGTTGTCAAACCGTTGGTGGTAAAGGCATGTTGCTGTGGCAAGGTGTAGCGGCTTTCAAGCTGTATACAGGAATGGACATGCCAGTTGAAGAAGTGAAAGAAAAATTCTTTGCGGAATAAAAAAGATGGATCATATCAAAGATATGATCCATTTTCTTTTTTTACATAAAATCGTGACGTTTTAATACTTCGATCACGTTACGTCCTTCGGTCGTACCTTCAATGATACGACGAGCACGTTTACTATCACCAATATTATAAACTTCCACATTGGTATCGGCATATGCTTCTTCTAAGTCTTTTAAAACTGGAGTGCTTACACGCATACCTAAACAAATGAAGCCATAATCGAATGGTACATCTTCAATTTCACCTTCTGGATTCTTTACCACAAATTTATCATTGTGTACTTCTTGAAGAGCGGTCTTTGTCATTTGTTTCACATTGTATTTCTTCATTTTGGTTTGGGTATCACATTTTGTGACAGGATCTAAACCATTACCGATGATTGGTAACATCTCGATCATTGTGACAGCGGCTCCTTTTTCAGTGAAGTATTCCATCACATCAAGTCCGACAGCACCACCACCAACGACAGCGACTTTTTGACCTTTCATATCTTCTGGATAGGTATCCATTCGTTCGATCATCTTTAATACAGTAGCTACACGTGTACCTTCTTTATCGACTAAATCATGAAGACCGGTAATTGGTGGCAAGGTTGGCGTGGAACCTGTCGCATTGACAATGATGTCGGGATTTAAGCTCTTGACCAAATCAACCGTTGCTTCCGTATTCTTAAAGATGAATAAATTATGTAGTTTGGAAGCACGATGGATCAAGTATTTAGGGAAGTCTTTCATTCTAGTTTTATCCGGAATGTTGGAAATGATCGATGCAAGACCACCCAATTGATTGCTCTTTTCCAGCAAGAAAGTTGTACAACCGACTTCTGCGGCAGTGCAAGCGGCTTCTAAACCAGCCGTTCCACCACCAACAACAACTACGTTGCATGGTTTATTGACTTTTTGTTTATAATAATCGGCACCACTATTGACAGCTGGATTGACAGTACAACGAATTGGTTGATTTAAACCAATTCGATGACCGGCACAACCAACGTTACAAGAAATACATTTACGAATGTCTTCTTCATGTCCGAATTCGACTTTATTGACCCAATCTGGATCGGCAATCAAACCACGTCCCATACCGATTAAGTCGGCATCACCACGAGCTAAGATATCTTCAGCAACTTGAGGATCACGGATGTTACCAACGGTTACAACTGGTTTGCCATAGGCTTCCTTGACACGACGTGCCATATACGAACGCCATCCATCAGGCATATAGTTGGCATCCAATTGATATTGAATGGAACCATTTAAGCCGGCCGATACATCATACACATCGACATTGTCACCGAAATATTGTAAGTAATCGATACAATCATCCAATGTGTTTCCACCATCTAAGAATTCATCGGCACTGATACGTACAAAAATTGGGAAGAAAGGACCCACTTGGTTGCGGACTTCATCAATGACTAAACGAGTAAATCGAGCTCGATTTTCCGCACTGCCACCAAATTCATCGGTACGCTTGTTTGTCAATGGACTTAAGAATTGGCTCAATAAATAAGAGTGTCCAGCATGGATCTCTACGGCATCAAAACCAGCAATTTGGGCACGCTTGGCAGCTTCTCCATATTTTTTAACGATCATATAGATTTCATCTTTTTCTAATGGACGAGGAATTTCGCCACCTTCTTTGCTTGGAATATTAGAAGCAGAGACAGGTTGTTCTCCCGTTCTGGATGACATGGCACTGGCACCGGCATGATTTAATTGGATTGAGATGCATGCTCCATGTTTATGCACACGCTCGCATAAATTGAATAAACGAGGGATGAATTCATCGCGGTCAATGCGTAATTGGGTCGTTCCGTTTGATCCTTGTGGGGAATAGACACTGGCATTTTCGACTGTTAAAAGGCCAACGCCTCCTTTGGCACGTTGTTCATAATAATTAATGTGTAAAAAACTCATTTCGCCACTATGTTCACCAAAGTTTGTACCCATTGGCGTCATGACAATACGATTCTTCGTGGTCATGCGTTGTACTGTAAATGGTGAAAAAATGTGTGAATACTTACTTTTCATGTTTCCTCTCCTTGCTTGTTAAAATACTAACAATTAACCATCTACAAGTGTAAAGAACCGGGGAATGAATGTCTAATTCTTATTTTGTTCAAAATTAGTACAAAAAAACTATTAAAAAAGAGCAATCTCACATTGCTCCTGCATTTGTTTTGACATACTCGATCATTTTTCGTACCGCGGGCATTTGCACCGCGTGCTTTAAATAAGCCATATATATCGTATGCATAAATTGTTCTTCCGGGATCAATCGTTTGATTACGATATCATCCCGATAGATGGGTTTGGAGTCACTGGCCAAGGCAATGCCAAAACCATCCGCAACAAAGGCAGCCAAACTGTCTTCATCTGGAAAGGTACTCGTAATATTGGGATGGACATTATATTCTTTGAAGTAATTCACGGTTGTTTTTCCTAAACCTGTTTTGGGATCGTAGCACAAGACGGGATATTTTGAAAAGATCGTATGATCAAGATATTTTTCATTGACCATGGGATGATCTTTTGGCAATAAAACAACCATTTCTTGTTTCAATATTGGAATAAAAGTGACATCGGGTTGATCTTCTTTACTGGAACCAAACACCAAATCATATTTTTTTTCACGAAGTCCTTTGATGTTCTCATCGGTATATCCTTCATAAAAATTAAATTGGATATTGCGATTATCCACCGATTGTTTGAAATGTTTGACCAAAGAAGGTAAAAACCAATGGGCCAGTGGTGCTACATACGCAATGACGACATGTCCACCACTTTCAGTAAATTCATGCATCCGCATACGAGCGGTACTGATATCATTCAAGATAATGGTGGCTTGCTCTAAAAAAAGTCGCCCGGCTTTGGTCAATGAGACATTTCGACCCTTCTTTTCAAATAAAGATGTTCCTAGTTCTTGTTCCAAGGAAGAAATGGATCGCGAAAGGGAGGGTTCCGAAATATGTAGACTTTCAGCGGCCAAATTGAAGTGTTCCAATGTAGCAGCACGATGAAAATATAATATTTGATTTAATGTCACAATGTTTCTCCTGCGACAATTATATCATCATTAATACATTGAATGTACTGATTTCCAACAAAAATGATATTAGAAATGCAAAGATGGCTAGATTATAATACCCATGGATTGTTAAATTTTTAACATGTAAGACAAAAGGAGAAAGAAAATGACTGAAAGATTAACAGGACACACAGAATTGATTGGTTTAATGGCTTATCCCATTCGTCATTCAAGTTCACCTGCAATGCATAATGAAGCATTCGCATATTTAGGACTTGATTATGCATATTTGGCTTTCGAAGTAGATAACAGCACTTTGGAAGATGCCATCAAAGGATTGCGTGCATTGAAAATGGTTGGTTCCAATGTTTCCATGCCAAACAAAACCGTGGTTGGACAATATTTGGATAAATTATCACCAGCTGCTGAATTATGTGGAGCGGTCAATACGATCACAAATGATAATGGTGTATTGACTGGACATATCACCGATGGAATTGGTTATATGGAATCTTTGAAAGACTATGATATCGATGTCATTGGTAAGAAAATGACGATTGCTGGTGCTGGTGGTGCGGCTACTGCCATTGAAATCCAAGCAGCATTGGATGGCGTAAAAGAAATTTCCATCTTTAATCGTCATGATAAATTCTGGGAAAATGCACAAGCAACAGTAAAGAAAATCAATGAAAAGACAAACTGTCATGCACAATTGTTTGATTTAGATGATAAAGAAGCCTTGCGTCGTGAAATTGCCGATTCCTATTTACTGGCAAACGCAACTGGTATGGGAATGAAACCATTGGAAGGACAAACTTGGTTGCCAGATACTTCGTATCTACGTCCTGATTTGATCGTAACGGATACGGTATATGCGCCAGCCAAAACAAGATTCTTGGAAATGGCAGAAGAAGTTGGATGCAAGAAAATGAATGGATTTGGCATGATGTTGTTCCAAGGGGCTGCTGGTTTCAAAATGTGGACAGGTCATGATATGCCAATCGAACACATGAAAGAAGTCTTAGGAATTAAATACGAATAATAAAAGAGAAAAAGGGAGACAAATAAATGAAGAAAAAATATTTGCCTAGTGCATTGATCATGTACTTGAATTACTTTATCCATGGTGTGGGATGCTCTGTTTTAGGACAAGCATTGATCAAAGATGCACTTGCGGCTTCATGGCAAGTGGAAGCCATGGCCATTACAGCTATTTCGGCAGCACTTGGTTTAGGACGATTGATCGCGTTGCCATTTGCCGGTCCATTATCGGATAAATTGGGACGTCGTATTTCTACTGCGATTGGTAGTGCTTCCTATGCGATTTACTTGATTGGTTTGGCTTTTGCGTTTAATGCTGGTCCAAATGGTGGATATCAAATTGCGTATATTTGTGCCATTGTTGGTGGTATTGCCAACTCTTTCTTGGATACAGGAATTTATCCAGCTGTTACCGAAATCTTCTATTCGGCACCAGGTGTCGCAACAATGGGAATCAAATTCTTTATCGCGATTTCGCAAATGTTGTTGCCTTTCTTCTTAGGTGTGACAGTTTCAACAACAGCTGCTGGATTGACATCGTATAATCGTTTATTCTGGATTTGTGGTATTGCGTACCTTATTCTATTTGTACTAGTAATGATCTTCCCATTGCCAGATGCTGATCAAAAAGCCGAAGGCAAGAAGGAAGGCTTAGTAGAAAGTTTAAAACATACGCATTTCTCTTTGGAATCCATTGCGATGATCTTGATTGGTTTCACTTGTACGGGTACATTCCAGTTATGGTTAAATTGTGCGCAAAACTTTGCAGTCGAAAATGTGGGTTGGGCCAATCCTTCCATCATGCAAACGTATTATTCCGCTGGTACGATCCTTGCCTTGATCGTGACGGCCTTATTAACACGTAAGATCAAAGATGTTCGTTTTATCTTGGTGTATCCTGCCATCTGCTTGATCACTATGATCGTTGTGTTGATTGGTAAGACACAAAGCTTGATGATCCTTGGTTCTTTTGTTATTGGTTGGGCTGGAGCTGGTGGATTGCTTCAGATTGCGACTTCGGTATGTAATATGTTGTTCCCAAAAATCAAAGGAACTGTAACGGCATTGGTCATGATTGCTTCTTCTTTATGTAACTATACGATCTTAACGGCTGCTTCAAAAATGGCACCGAGCCAAGTCATGGTCATGAATATCGTGATCACTGGTATTGGCGTATTATTGGGATTGTATGTAAACTTACGTTATACGAAAATGGTTGATTCGGTAGAACAAGGATAAAAAAGATGAATAGAGTACAAGTAAAAAATGTCACGATTGGCGAAGGTCTTCCGAAGATCATCGTGCCAATTGTTGGCCAAACAAAAGATGAAATTATTGCTGCTGCCAAGTCATTTGCGAATGTTGAATTAGACATTGTGGAATGGCGAGTAGATTGGTTTGAAGGTGTATTTGATTTTGATCAAGTCAAGGATGTAGCGCAAGCTTTACGTGATGTCTTGCAAGACACACCCATCTTGTTTACTTTCCGTACCGCAAAAGAGGGTGGCGAAAAAGCCATTGAGCCAGATGTTTATGTGGCATTGAATCAAAAAATGGCGCAAACGGGTTTGGTTGATTTAGTGGATGTAGAAGCTTTTACTGGTGATGACTATGTAGCACAAATCATTGAGGTTGCTCATCAAAACAATGTAAAAGTCGTAGCTTCCAATCATGATTTTGATAAGACACCAGATCAAGCAGATATTGTTTCGCGGTTACGCAAGATGCAGGAACAAGGCGCCGATATCCCAAAGATTGCGGTAATGCCAAACAATAAAAAGGATGTATTGACATTATTAGCGGCTACTGAAGAGATGGCAACAAATTATGCAGATCGGCCAATTATCACCATGTCCATGGCAGGTACGGGATTAATTTCACGTTTGTGTGGTGAGGTATTTGGTTCGGCAGCTACCTTTGGTGCGGTTGGCAAAGTATCAGCACCTGGTCAAATGAATGCCGAAGATCTAAATACGATCTTAACATTGATTCATAAGAGTCTGTAAAAAGCAAGGAAGCATATGTCATCTTCTGCGTGACATGTGCTTTTTATTTAAGTATAATTTTATTATTATTCAGAGAGGAAAGTAGGATGAAAGTTCTGAGGTATTTAGAAGAAAATCTCGAAGAAATACTGATGGTGCTCCTTCTGATTGCGATGGCAGTGATCATGGGCATGCAAGTGATTTCGCGTTATTTACTTGGTGTTTCTTTGTCGTGGTCAGAAGAAATCACCCGGTATTTATTTATCTGGTCTGCTTTTTTAAGTGTCAGTCTTTGTACGCGAAAGTGTATTTCGATCAAGATCGATCAGTTTATCAAAATGTTTCCAAAACGTGGAGAGGCTATGTTTAAAGTTGTGAACTTGACAATTTCCATTCTCTTCTTTGGGGTATTGATTCCCTATGCCTATCGTTATTTGGTGGCAACCATTGAAAGTGGTCAGTTATCACCTGCATGCGGCATTCCCATGTATTATGTGCAAGCAGCACCTTTCTTTTGTTTCATCTTAACAGGCATTCGTTTGATCCAGCGTTGGTTCATCAATATGGAAATCGTATTGAAGAAGGATGTGGATTTTCCAGAAGAAGGAACATTGGCAGATGAAATTAGCGATACAGTAAAGGAAAAGGGTAAGTAATATGTCAGTTGGAGTTGTATTTATTATTTTTGCCATTTGTCTATTGATTGCTGTACCTATTTCTATTTCATTAGGCATCGTAGCTGTATTGCCAGGATTGTTTGATCCAAGTTTTACGGCGAGTGGTAGTTTTGTGATTCGTTCCATGTTGGGTGGTATTGATAGCTTTCCTTTACTGGCTGTCCCTATGTTTGTGCTGGCTGGTATCATCATGGCACATGGACAGATTTCTAAGAAATTATTTGATATTTTTGCCTATTTTTTAGGTAAACTCACTGCGGGTATTCCGTGTGCTGTAGTAGTTACGTGTTTGTTTTATGGAGCCATTTCCGGATCAGCCCCTGCTACAGTAGCAGCGGTAGGTTCTATGACCATTCCTTTTTTGTTGGAACTGGGCTATGATAAACGATTTTCCATTGCAATCGTTGCGGTAGCTGGTGGTTTAGGCGTTATTATTCCACCAAGCATTCCATTTATCATGTTTGCGATGGCCAGTGGGGAATCGGTCAGTAATTTGTTCATTGCCGGTATCGTGCCTGGTTTATTGATTGGGTTCTTATTGATGGCATATTGCGTTTATTACTGTAAACGATATGGCGAAGATAAAGAAAAGATCGATGCGAAAGTCAGTGAATTGCATGAAGCCGGTTTTCTAAAAGTATTCAAAGATGGTTTCTTGGCTTTGTTGAGTCCAGTTATCATTTTAGGCTGTATTTATTCAGGTATTGCTTCGCCAACCGAAGCTGCCGTGATTTCGGTCTTCTATGCTTTGATCATTAGTTTGTTTGTATATAAGACATTGAAATTTACGGATATTTGGCATATCTTTGTCGAAGCTGTTCATACGTATGCACCTATTTTATTTATCTTGGCCGCTGCTGTGGCTTTCTCGCGTGTATTAACGTTGATGCAAGTGCCACAAAACATTAGTGCTTGGATCTTATCCCACTTTACAAACAAGGTTGTTTTATTGTTGGTGATCAATGCGTTCTTATTGGTAGTTGGTATGGTCATGGATACAACTCCAGCGATTTTGATCTTGTCACCAATCCTAGTGCCAATTGTCACGCAAGTAGGTATGAATCCAATTCATTTTGGTGTCATGATGGTCGTCAACTTAGCCATCGGTTTTGTGACACCACCAATTGGCGTCAACTTGTTTGTAGCTAGTTCACTAACGGAAGTGCCAGTCATGGATATTGCTCGTAAGGCGATGCCAATGATTGGAATCTTCTTGATTGCCTTATTATTGATCACATTTATTCCACAAATCAGTTTGTGTTTATTAGGAGGGTAGAATCGAATGAAACATCCATTGAAAAAAATAACTGCCCTTGCATTGAGTGGGATTTTATCCCTTTCCTTAGCTGGTTGTGGGACCCAAGCCAGTACGGGTACACAACGATATGCTTGGCCATTGGGAACATCGAGTCCAGAAGATACCGTTACCCAGATTTATGCAGAAAAGTTTGCACAAGAAGTTTCACGATTGAGTCAGGGTAAGATGAAAATCCAAGTGTATCCCAATAGTGTATTGGGTGGTGATCGTGAATTGTTGGAAAGTCAAAAGGATGGAGATATTCCGTTTGTGGTGCAAAACACAGCACCACAAGTCACTTTTATGCCGGATATTGCGGTTTTTGATATGCCTCGTGTCTATAATGATATTAACTTGGTACGAACGGCTATTGATGATCCCGAATTCATGGAAAAAATTCAGAAAGTGTACAACGAAGGCGGTTATGAATTGCTTGGTTATGCCGATCAAGGCTTCCGTGTCATGTCCACCAATAAAAAGATCACGTCCATCGATGATTTTAAAGGACAAAAGATTCGAACAATGGAGAATTCCTATCATATGATGTTCTGGAAACAATTAGGAGCCAGTCCAACACCAATGACTTTTTCGGAAGTTTATATTGGTTTGCAGCAAGGAACTATCGATGCACAAGAAAATCCATATGAAGTCATTGTTTCCAATAAATTGTATGAGCAACAAGATTATATCGTAGAAACCAATCATTTACCGCATTTGATTTCTTTGACGGTTTCAAGTGAATTTATGAAGTCTTTGCCAAAGAATCAACAGAAGATCATTCGTCAGGCAGCGCAGATTGCGAAAGAATATGCACGAAAACAGTCGGATCAGCGCATTGCTTCCCGTATTCAAACAATCAAGGATAGTGGTACGCAAATCATTACGTTGGATATGGCAACACAAGCAGAAATGGATACGCGTAGTGAAAAGGTCTATGAAGCGATTGAGAAACAAGTGGATGCATCGTTGGTGCGTGCATATATGAAAGAGGCCAATCAATAAATCCAACTTGTCGGAAAAATGGAGATAAGGTATAATGATAGCCACATAAACGTGGCTATTTTTTTTGAGGTGAAAAATATATGAGCGATACAAAACAGTTAGAAGAAATTCGTGAGAAGATTGGGAATACCGATGTTCGTATCATTGATGCTTTAGCCGATCGAATGGAATTGATCCAAGATATCATTGCGTATAAAAAAGCAACAGGTATTCCTATCTTACAGCCAGAACAAGAAGAGAAACAAACTAAGGCCTTAGAGGAATATTTAAAAGATAATGAATTTGAAGAAGAGATTTTGGATGTTTTCAAATATATCATGAAGAATTCACGTCGGGTTCAGGCCAAGGCTTTATTTGATTATAATGTCTTCTTGATTGGTTTCATGGGGGCTGGAAAAACGACCATTGCGAGTGAGTTGGAGCGTAAATTGGAAATGCATCGAATTGAAATGGATGACATGATCGTAAAGAAACAGGGTATGTCCATTTCCGAGATTTTTGATGAATATGGTGAAATCTACTTCCGTAATTTGGAATCGAACTGTTTGATTGAACTACAAAAAGTCAAACAAGGTATCATTTCTTGTGGTGGCGGAGTGATCCTGCGACCAGATAATGCGGATCATATGAAGAAGAATGGTCGAATCGTTTTATTGACTGCAACACCAGAAACCATTTTGGAACGTGTCAAAGATAGTGATGAAAGACCAATTTTAAATAACCATATGAATGTCGAATTTATTTCCGATTTGTTGAATCAACGTAAAGATAAATATCTGGCGGTAGCCGATGTGGTTGTTGCGACCGATGGTAAGAGCACCGATCAGATTTGTGATGAAATCATCGCGAAATTAATTGCGTTTGATCGTGACAAAGAAGCAAAAGAAAAATAAGAACTCAATCCGAGTTCTTTTTTTGTAGATGAATGTTGGAAAGATAATCAATTGTTGCCTGCAAAACGGGACTGATCCATTTTTCTTTGTGGATAAAGATTTGTTTCCAGACATGGAGTTGAATTTCAGGAATGTCTAAATAGACAATTTCATGTTTTTCAATGTAAGGTTCAACGACAAAATCAGGTAAAAAGGATATACCAACATTTTGCGTAATGATTTCACAAATATCTTGGGTTGATGCAAATTCTAGGATGGGTTTGATTTCGAGTTGTTTTTGAGCTAGAAGCGTATCTAATTTGCGACGATAACTCATATTCTTTTCCGTCAAGATAAAATCATATTGGATGAGTTGCTCAACCGAAATCATTTTTTGATTTGCGAGCGGATGATGGCTGGATGCGACAAAATGACATGGAATCTTTTCTTCGTTGGTTACTAAGTGGGTCATATCGTATAAATGATCATCCAAGGTACA
>NZ_JAXDRQ010000020.1:0-13628 GCF_034090965.1 Absicoccus sp.
CCTGACATCGTTTGTTTCTTTCTCGAAATTGACGTGTTTCTTGGTTTCCTGTTCAGTTTTCAAAGATCGTCGCTCTCTCAAGCGCTTTTTAATTTAATCATATTTCTTACCTTTTGACAAGTATTTTTTTAAAAAAATTGTAAAAAAAAAGGTAGATAGGTTCATCTACCAAAAATTCGATCCAAGAATTTGAAAAGACCGGATTTTTTCTCATACTTTACCTTTTTATTAAGTGCCAATTCTTCTGCTTTTTTCATGGCATAATTTTGCGAATCAAAGAGTGTTTCCGTACCTAATTTCGCATAGGTACCATCTTTCATTAAAACACGACCCTTTACATCATCTTTGAATTGATCCTTAAAATAATCTAAGATATCCTGTTTTAATTTTGGTTCATCGATAGGACAAGCCACTTCGACTCGTTTTTCCGTATTTCGCGTCATGAAATCCGCACTAGAAATATATACTTTTTGTTCATCACCAACACCAAATGCATAAATTCGTGCATGTTCTAGATAACGACCAACAATACTATGGACTTCGACTTTTTCTGTATAGTGTGGCAAACCTGGAACAATACAACAAATACCACGAACAACCATTTTGACTGGTACCCCAACTTGGGAAGCTTCACTAATCTTTTTAATTAAATCAACATCCGTGATCGAATTCATCTTTAGTAATATCTGTGCTGGTTCATTATTTTCTGCTTTTGTGATTTCTTTATCCATCATTTCCAAAACATGAGACTTTAAACTAACTGGCGAAACCAACAATCGATTATACGTTCCTTTTGTATTGCCTAAAGCCATATTGTTAAAGAAATGCATGGCATCTTCACCAATGTCGGAACGCGCCGTAATAAACGAATAGTCAGTATATTGATGACTGGTTTTTTCATTATAGTTACCCGTACCAATCTGAGTAATATGCTGAATGCCATGCTTCGACTTTCGAGAAATCATACATACTTTCGAATGCACCTTATATTCATCAAAACCATATTGAACACGAGCACCAGCATTTTCGAGGATTTCAGCCGCTTCAATATTTCGTTTTTCATCAAATCGCGCACGCAATTCCATTAAAACGCTCACTTCTTTGCCATTTTCCAAAGCTTCCGTCAAATAATGAATAATACGGCTATTCTTCGCTAAACGATAAATCGTCATCTTTATAGAAATGACATCCGGATCATTGGCGGCTTCTTTTAATAAATCAAGGAAAATATCAATGTTTTGATAGGGATACAATAATAAAACATCGTGATTTAATACTTGTGGGATGATCTTGCGATCACGATCGACATAAATGCTTTCCTGCGCTTTAAATGGCGGATAAGATAAATATCCCAAATGAACCTTTTCGGCATGCTCGGTCAACGCAAATAAGTAATCCATCTCTAAAGTAGATTTAGAAAGAAAAGCTTGCGCTTTTTCCAAATGTAGTTTTTTACACAAGAATGCAATGGATTCTTCATCTGCATCTTTATATAGTTCCAAACGAATTGGCGATAAACGATCTCTTTTCTTTAAGATCTTTTTCATATAATGACGATAATCTTCATCTACATCAATTTCTTTTATGTTTAGATTGATATCGGCATTACGCGTAACACGTATGATCGTTTTATATAAGATTTCATTCTTTGGGAAAATAGATTTGACCATGTAGTAGATCAATTGTTCCAATAAAGCATAATTTCCTGAACCATCTTCAAAATAAATGATTCGATCGATCACTGTAGGCACAGGAACGATTCCATAAACCGTTTGATCATTTTCTTTCATTCGCACAAAAATATATTGTTGCTTATTTAATAAATGTGGAAATGGATGTTGTAGATCAATAATTTGTGGAGACAATACTGGTAAAACATGTTCTTCAAAATACTCATCCAGATATTTGGATTGTTTTTTTGTGAGATTTTTTTTGTGCACACGAAATAGATGGATATCTCGCATCGTATGCTCGATCTCTTTCGCTATCGCATCTTTTTTCTTATACAACGTATGTGTCCTTTGATAAATGGCATGCAATTGTTCCTTTGGCGTCCAACCACTTCGCCGATCGTGATGTTCACTGTCTACTAAAGACATATCGTATAAACTACCACAACGAACCATATAGAACTCATCTAAGTTACTTCCAAAAATAGCTAAGAATTTCAATCGTTCCAATAATGGAACATCTGGATCAGCTGCCTCCTCTAAAACACGTTCATTGAATTTCAACCATGATAATTCACGATCTTGTGTAAATGGATACTCACGCATGCTTCAACACCTTATCTATCATATAACCCTCCCGTACACCATTCGTGGAGACTTGAATATTTTTAGCTCGACTGTACTGGGCCACACTTTGAATCAGCAATAACCCCGGGAACATGGTATGCACCCGGTCCGCCTTTACTTTCAAGAATAAGCGAATGGTCTCTTTTTCATCTTTTGATAATAATTTGATCAGTTGTGATAAATCTTCAGGTTTGATCACAAAACGATTCGCATCAACCATTTTTAAATGAATCATCAATTCACGAATCGCACGCATGCTACCACCTGTCACCACTAAATTCTCGACTCGAAACATACCCTTACTAGGCTCGGCACTTTTTAGTTCCTGTTTCACCCGATCTTGGATGGCTGTGATTTCATTCTTTGTCGGAATGATATGATCGACATATTCATTAAAAAGATTTAACGAACCAACTGGAAGAGAACATACAAAACCAATTCGTTTTTGGTCATATAATACAATTTCACTACTTCCTCCACCGGTATCCATATACATACCATCTGCGTAATGAATCCCTAATAAAGCACCATCAAACGAAATCAAACCTTCTTGGGCGCCGGATAAGATCTCAATTTGTATATGACAATGCGTAGCTACTTGATCGAGTACTTCCTCTGTATTTTTGATATTTCTTAGAGAAGCTGTCGCAAAGGCTTCAATCACATCGATATTCAATAGTTGTGCTGTTCGTCTAAAATCCAACAAACATTCAATCAATGCATCGATTCCTTCTTGTGACATTACTTTCTTTTTTACATACGAAGCCAAACCAACGGCTGACTTTTTCGATACCAATAAAGAAAAATTTTCATTCTTCACCTGGTAAAGATTCATTCGCACGGTATTGGACCCAATATCGATAATCGCATATGTTCTCATAGTATATATTATAAACCTCCCCATTTTCCTCTGTCGTAAAGTTTGCGTAAAAAGCGACCCCCTATAAGAGATCGCTTGCTCTTGATTCTATTATACTACTCGATGACCAAATGTTTGATACCGGATTTTCGCGCAATGTCATAAAAATGCTCCATTTGACGCGAAGAATATAATTTTGGATTATCTTCAAAACAATATTCCATATCCAAATACGCATACTTAGACTGTGCCATGGGATTATAATTTAAGATCTCATAATGGACTTCAGGATCACACGATACCAGAAATTCACTGATTTTTTGAATATTTTCATCCGTTGCTGTCATTTGCGGAATCAGTGGTGTTCGTACGATCACATGGGCATGATGCGTCAACACATAGCGAATGTTTTCAAGAATCATTCGATTGGAAACACCCGTATAGCTTTGAT
Organism: Absicoccus sp.; assembly: GCF_034090965.1. Taxonomy (NCBI): domain Bacteria; kingdom Bacillati; phylum Bacillota; class Erysipelotrichia; order Erysipelotrichales; family Erysipelotrichaceae; genus Absicoccus; species Absicoccus sp. The sequence continues at coordinate 3,608 of NZ_JAXDRQ010000020.1, forward strand.
GCTGCTCATCATCCCAACATTTACAATCACAATAAACTTGATCGATATAAGGTAAAGCTTGTTGAATATGATCTAATGATGTAAATAAAGTGGTTTCGATGGCTGTGTGAATACCTTCTTTTTTGGCCGCCTGCAATAAAGCTAACAGAAAATCGAATTGATAGAATGGTTCTCCACCACTGATGGTCAATCCACCACCATATTTGAAAAAAGCCTTATCTTTGCGAACTTCTTTCATGGCTTGTTCCACGGTATAGGCTTTGGCATCAAACCGCATTGCCGTGGTCGGACAGGCATCGACAATGGCTTGCCAATCTTCGGGCTGGTTCCGATCCACACAAATTCGATTTCCAAAGTAGGTTACGCCTTGATGTTTAGATGCATGTACACAACTTAAACAATGAATACAATGATTGGACATATATAGAATTTGTGGTTTTGGTGATAATCCTTCAGGATTTTGACACCAAGCACAATGTAACGGACAACCTTTTAAAAAAACCGTTGTTCGAATGCCTTGTCCATCATGTGTCGCAAATCGTTTAAAATCAAAAATATAGCCTTTAGATGTTGTCATAGGTTGTTCTTGCAATGATTTCATTTTGCAGATCTCCAGCTAATTCGGTAAAGTAGGCCGTATATCCAGCCACTCGAACCGTCAAAGAACGATATTGTTCTGGATGCTTTTGCGCATCCAATAAATTTTGTCGACTCACGACATTGAATTGAATATGTGGAATTTCTAGATCTACAAAAGTTCGCAAAAAGTGACAAAATTTGGTGATACCGGTTTCGGTCTTAAAGAAATCAGGTAAAAATTTCATATTTAATAAACCACCATTGGTCGTACAAGCATTATCCATTTTTGATACGGATTTTAAGACCGCGGTTGGTCCTTGTAGATCTCTTCCATATACAGGTGATAATCCACCATCTGCTAATGGATCTTGCGCTAAACGACCATCCGCACTAGCCCCCACATTCTTGCCCATAGGCACATGGGCACTGACCGTATACATACCTGTATGATAAGAACCATGACGATAATTTCTATGTTTGCCCAATTCTTTACGGAAAAAGCGAGCCCATTTTGCGCCCAATTCATCCACCCATTCTACATCATTGCCATACTTTGGTACCCGATGCAATAATGTTTGACGCATGATTTCATCTCCATCAAAATTAGTTCGTAATGCATGTTCCAAATCTTGTGGCGCAATGCGTTTTTCATCATAAACCATCTGTTTGATAGCGGCCAAAGAATCTGCTAAGTTGGCGACTTGGATCATCTGGATACCCGATAAATTATAGTGGGCCCCACCAGCTGTCACATCCATTCCCTTTTCCATACAATCATCGATCACTGCGGATAAGAAAGGGGTTGGTAAGACATCGATATGTGCTTTTTCAACAGCTTCACAACAAACCAACATCTTATCCATAAAATACAAGATCATCTTTTTATAGGCAGCTTCTAGGTCTTCAAATGTTTTATACGTTGACAACGAACCAAAATCCGGGCCTAACTGTTTTCCTGTTAATAAACAGACACCATGATTTAATGTCAATTCCAATACTTTATTCAAATTAAACATGGCTGCATCGCTCCAACCTAAATTATTTCCTTGGGTCGTCAGTTCTACACAACCAACAATGGCATAGTTCATCGCATCTTTATGAGAAATACCTAACTGTTCCAGCGAGTGTATGATGGCCTTGTCATTAAAGAACTGTGGCATGCCACTACCCTTTGATACACAGCGAACGGCATGTCTTAATAAAGCATCGTTGGTATGTTCATGCAAACGAACAGATAAATTCGGCTGTGGCAAACCAATATCTTCTTGAGCATCCAAAAATAAATGGGATAATTCATTGCAATGATCATTGCCCTGTGTATCTTGTCCACCGATAGCCACATTAAAACCGATTGGGAATCCCGCAAAATATTTTGCACTATTTTTATTGCGCAAATAGACAATTTCATTAAATTTTAACCATAAGCATTCAATTAATTCCAATGCATCTTCTTTTGTCAAAGTCAGATCATCGATATCTTTCTGATAGTATGGATACAAGATCTGATCCAAACGTCCTGGTGAAAAACTCGAAGCATTCGATTCCATATGCAAGATGACCATTAAAAACCAAAGCGACTGCAATGCTTCATGGAAAGTGTTGGCTGGTTTTGTCTGTAAATGATGACAAATGCGAGCTACTTGCATCAGATTCTGTGCATGATCTGGACTTGTTTTCGCTGTTTCTTTCAATAAATCCTCATATCGTTTCATGAAGATTTGTACACCTTGCATCACTAAGCGGACACATTCATAAAACTCTTTTTGTTCGGGTGTGCAATTTTCAAGCTTACGATTGGCTTGATCGATATATCCTTGTGGTCCTGTTTCTAACCATTCTTTCACATTGGGGCAAATATGACCTTGTGCATGATCCGTTTGATTGATTTTCACTACCGTTGAAATGGCTGAAATTTCATCTCCTGCTCGATCATGGACGATATCTTCTAAACTTTTTCCTTTCCAATACGGGACAATTTGTTCACGGAACGTCCGGATATCTTCTTGTCGAACCAAAAATTTATCTTGTGGACGTGTGGGGATGGTCTCAAATTCACGATCCACCCATGAAATACCACTTTCAGGAAACACAACACCATAACGAACGCCTTTCGTTCGATTGCCCACGATCAATTCATCGGGTTCTATCCCAATTTCAATTTGGGTCAATGCATTATATAAAGCCTTTGCTCGTTTGACTTGTTTTGAATCTTGTTCATTTTCTTGATAGGTCTTGGTTATGATCAAAGCTTGTTCAATACTTACATAACGTGGTTGCGATAACATCTTCGTTTTTAAATTTTGAATACGTTGTATTTGTTCTGCTCTCATATTTCTACCTCTTCGTGCTTATTATATAATACATTGGCTATTTTTCAATAATTTGTTATTGTTATTTATTTATTTTTATTTTTTATTATTGTTTCTTCCATGTGTATTGGTACACTATACGCAGAATTTGGCCCTAAAATTTTATATGCATAGGATTTGATCTTTTTAGAAGCATTCGATGGGGCATACGAATAGCGGAACGCTTTCATCATATCCATATCGTTTCCACCATCTCCATACACGGCCACATCATCATCAACCAGCCCTAAATACTGTGTCAATTGATGGATGGCCATGCCTTTATTGACTCCTTTGGCTGTGATTTCAAAAAAATCAGGTCGAAAGGGGGCATTTTCAATTTGATGGCCATGCCGTGAAAGAAAATCATATACCTCTGCTTTTCGTTGGGGATCATCCACTTCTCCATTGATCTTATAGATGGGTTGAGAAGCAATAGCTTCTGGCGTTTGATCATATCGATAATCCGATAACCAATTTTCCATAGTTTCTACATTCATAGATCCACCAAAAAAGTTTCGTTCATGATAACGCGCAAAAATAGCGGAATAAGATGCCAACGTGTATTTGACTAATTTGCCATTATAATCAAAGGAAAGATCTGGAAATGTTTTTGCGAATTCAAATACAAAGGAAGATTCAATGGGTCGTTCAAAAATGATATGTCGATTCCAATTAAAAACCATGGCTCCATTCATACATATGGTATAGATATGTCGATCACCAAAATCTAAGCTTTTCTTATGGAGCGGATGCATGTCTCTACCTGTCGCTATCGCAAAATCACGTTGATTTTCTAAGACAAAATCAATACTATGCAGGATCCTGTGATCGAGTTGATGATTTTCATTTAATAAGGTTCCATCTAAATCACTCACAAACAGTTGAATCATTTCGTTTTCCTTTCCAAATAAACAACGGTTTCTACCAATGGTGTTTGTGAAAACATATCCAATGGCTGCACGTTTTGAATGGTATATTGTTTGGTCAAGATAGCCAGATCTTTTGCCAGCGTACTTGGATTACACGAAACATAGAGGATGGTGGGAATATGTTTTTGTAAGATCGTTGATGTCATGTCTTCTAATCCTTTACGTGGTGGATCAACGATCAAACAATCGATAGGCTCATTGGTTGTCATCAATTTTTCATTGGCATCCCCACAAATAAACGATACATGGGTACAATGATTCCATTGTGCATTGATCTTTGCATTTTCAATCGCATCTTGATTGTATTCAATTCCATATATAGTCTTTGCTTTATTTGCTACAAACAAACTCATGGCACCAATTCCACAAAAGGCTTCCATGAGGGTATGGCAGTTGGGGGTCCATTCTTGTACGAGCTGATACAAACGTAAAGCTTGTTTGGTATTTAATTGGAAGAAGGATCGTGGCAATAATTGACAATGAATAGGGCCTAGTGTGATTTCCATTCTCTCTTTTCCAGATAGATGGATCATGGTATCACCAAAAATATCGATACGATCATCCGTCTTGATCGATTGCCAAATAGATACGACCGAATCGATCATTGATAATGCCGCAATACACGTTTCAGGTAATGTTACATTTTTGGTCACAAGGATCATTTGCACCTTTTGATCAAACGATTTGAGAACCAAACTCAACAAATTTTCCAAATGAAATTGATCAAAGATTTCCAAAGCCTTTTTTCGGACCAACTCAATTTCTTTTTCATGAACAACACATCGATCGATCGCAACAAAATCATGCGTATGGGCGGCATACATACCAGATTGCCAATGACCATGGACCTTTTGGAGCGGTAACTTACACATATTACGATAGCCCAGTGGATCAGGGTTTTTTATGATGGGTAAGATGGGACCTTGATAGTTCGCATATTTACGCAATGCTTCTTTGACCATCTGACTTTTCATTTTACATTGTTCCTTATATTGGGCATGCATCAAGGCACAACCGCCACAAGTTTGCCATTTCGCACATAAAGGATAACGACGACGCGAAGATGGAACGATCAACCGATCCATTTCACCCATACAATATTTTCTTGTTTCTTTCACAATATGATATTCAATTTCTTCTTGGGGCAATGCATACGGAATGAAGACTGGTTTTCGATGATAATAAGCAATACCTTCCCCATTAATTCCCCATTTTTTTATCGTTGTTTTCATACTCTTCTCCAAATATCAATCACAAATTCAAAGGTGATTTCTTTTCCTGCACAAGCTTTCACACGTTCCAAACCTTCTTTGGGACTTTTATATCGATAGGGTGTCATTTCTAATAGATGCCATACATCATCCACCCATTGTTTTGATGTGATGATTTTTTGTTCTTCATGCAAAAAGCCTTGGCGTTCTGATTCTGGCATTGGATTTTCATTCACGTGTTCATAGAGCATTTTCTTCAATTCCCAACAATGATGAGGTCCAGGTCCGACCGTGATCCAGATTCCTTGAGGCTTTAAAATTCGTTGTATTTCTGCACTGGCATAAGGAACAAAAATGGAAAGAACACCATCGCAACAATTGGATTCAAAAGGCATAGAAAAGATACTTGCCACAATATAGTGACCCAATTTATCTTTTTTAGCTGCATATTGAATGGCATCTTTGCTCAAATCAATTCCCCATACTTGACTCACCGATGAAAAAGCTGAAGTATAATATCCTTGTCCACAACCTGTATCTACGATGGTTTCAAAATGATAGGACTGAATGATCTTTACGAGTTGATCCTTTAAGAACGCATAGTGACCCTGTTCCAAAAACGCGGTACGTGCCTTGACCATTTCTTTATTATCACCTTGATGTTTTTTTTGTTTCAAAGAAAGATTCACATATCCTTGTTTAGCAATATCAAAACTATGATGATGGCCACATTCCCATGTGTGTTCTTTTCTTTCTAAGGGCATATAACAAATTGGACAAACTAACATAGATTCTCCTTTTAAAAAAAGGTGGAACATCCACCTAAAATAAATCTTCCTGTGCTGCCTGTGGCCGAACCACAATATCCTCACATTGATCGATACAGTCTTGAACCATCGATGTCCAATCCCAACGTGCCTCATATTTCTCACAACGATCGATTCGTGGTTTTGTGGCAGGGGCTTTGGGATCAAAAATGGTACAACAATCTTCATAAGGAAGAATCGACGTTTCATAGGTACCAATCTTTCGTGCTAAATCAATAATTTCTACTTTATCCATACAAACAACCGGCCGAATCACTGGCATGTTCGTAACGGCATTGATCGTTTGCATACTTTCTAAAGTTTGTGAAGCCACTTGTCCGACGGATTCTCCCGTTCCAATCGCCTGGGCATGTCTTTTTTTAGCCATACCATCCGCAATCCGCATCATCATACGTCGCATCAAGGTAATAGCATAACTTTCATCGGCATGTTGATAGATTGCAAGTTGGAGTTGGGTAAAAGGAATCACATGAACCAAAATTTCACCTTGGTATCCACTCAACATTTGTGCTAAAGAAAGAACCTTATCTTGGGCATTTTGGGAAGTATATGGGGGAGCCGCAAAATGAATGGCTTCAATATGTACACCCCGTTTCATCATCAAATAACTGGCAACCGGTGAGTCGATGCCACCACTTAAAAGCACCATGGCTTTCCCGCCTACGCCTACAGGATATCCACCTGCTCCGGCACGTCGATCCGTCATGATATAGGTAGAGTCTTGATGGACTTCAATCACAATTTTCACATCGGGATGGTGGACATCCACTTTCCACTCACTATTTCGTAAAATTTCACCAGCTACTTTACGATTGATCGTATCAGAAATGTAAGGAAAGTTTTTATCCGAACGTCGTGCAGCTACTTTAAATGTCTTTGGCGTAGAGAGATCAACACTATTTTTGGCTGCTTGAATGATCGCATCCATATCGGATGGCACTTGGATGGCCAATGAAAAAGAAGAAATACCAAATACCGTTGCAAGTACATCACTCACTTTTTCCGGATCTTCATCATGTAAATAGATATACATACGATCATGTTGTTTTTCATATTCCAATGTCGAAAAATTGGCAAGGGCCTTTTTTACGTTGTGATATAACTGTTTGATAAATGAATTTCGATTCTTTCCTTTTAGTGACAATTCACCATATCGAATCAAAATATGATCATAACGATAGTCCATAGTCTCTAATGATCTCCTTACAAATTTCAATAAATTGTTTTGCTTCATCCATTGTATTTAAACCCGAAAAAGATAAACGAATCATATGCGTTGCTTCCTTTTTGGATTTTCCCATCTCCAATAAAGTATGTGATTCATTGGCACCATGACTAGAACAGGTGCTCTTGGCCGAGACACAAATATCATGGGCATCCAATGCATTCAATAATACTTCACTGGTCAATTGATCAAAACCAATATTTAAGATATAAGGCAACGCATCTTCAGGCGAATGAATATGTGCGCCTGGTATCTTTTCCAGTTCTTCTCTTAAATATGTATTGATCTTTTGAATCTTATCATAACTTTCTTTTTGTGCCGATAAAGCCAAACGAATTGTCTTTGCGAGCACAATATTAGTAGGTGCATTTTGCGTTCCACCGCGCAAACCATGTTCTTGTTAACCACCTTGAATGATTGGTTTGATTTGAACTTTTTCTTTTTTCATCAATAAGCCAGAACCTTTTAAACCATGGATCTTATGAGCTGAAATCGTAGCCATATCCAATATTTCAAAAGGAACATCAATTTTTGAAAAACTTTGAACACAATCCACATGATAAGCACATGTTGGATTTTGATGCACGACTTTTTCAATCGCACGGATAGGATTGATAGCTCCCATTTCATTGTTGACATGCATAGTGGATACCAAGATCGTATCTTTACGCATATAGGATCGAACACATTCCGGCGTAATGATTCCTTTTTCATTAATAGGCATCTTTTCCACATCAAACCCCAATGTAGCTAATACATCCGCTGCATGATCCACCGATGGATGTTCTACATTACTAATAAGGATATGTTTGCCTCGTGTCGTATTCGCTAAAGCATACCCGATGATTGCCATTGTATTGGCTTCACTTGCACTGGCTGTGAATAGAATTTCACTACCTTTTACCCCTAACATATGGGCAATTTTTTGGCGTGCCGTTTCCATCAACCCATTGGCTTTTCGTCCTACTTGATGAAGACTATCCGGATTTCCATAGGTAGTAGCTAGGAGTTGCTTATAAACGGCAAGGACCTCCGGTGCAAGGGAGGTCGTTGAAGAATTATCAAAATAAATCATAGGCTACACCTGATTCATGACAGCGGGATCTTTTTTCGCAATCAATTTTTCATAGGTTCCAGGATGTAGATTTTCAATGGCTTGGATTGCGATCTTCAAAGCGCGGGTATATTCACCATTTTGGAAACACAATTCAGCACGCGTCAAATCGGTATTCATAGAAGGATGGGCAGAGCGGAATCGATTTCCAAAAACGATCGCATTTTCAACCATCACCGCCACACCAATCAAATTGTTAGCATTGTTGTAAAGCTTATAAACAAAGTCAATCGCATCTTGTAGATCGGCATTCAAAGTTGGAACATCCAGTGGCGAATGAGATAATACAATTTGCACACGACTGATCAAATCTTCGGCTTGTTGAATGTCTTTTTCGAATTGCGAAGAAATACTTGGCAGATGACGTGTAGCGGCATTCAAACGCACTTCATTCAAGATCAATTGCAATTTGACCAATTGTTTTTGTGCTCGTGATTCATCGCTACTTGCACTGATCAATTTTGATTTCATTTCGTCAATTTGTGTTTTAAATTCATTGATATCCGAAACAAATTCACGATAATAGCGCACTACTTCTACCAATGGAGTTTGATCCGCTTTGATTTCTTTTTGAAGTAAAGTAGCTGCTTCTTGCACATTGCCCATTTGTTCATCGGCCAAAGCAAAACGATGGGTCCAATCTTCCAATCCAAAACGATCACGAATATTACCATACATCTTTTTGATATCATTCAATTCAACTTGAATTTCAGATACCGTGATCAAATTTTGTTCCAAGCCACCATGAATCTCATCATAGGCCGCTTTTTCTTGAGAGATCGCATCTTGTAGTTTCAAGACACCATCACCAATCTGACTGATCAACATTTGTGCTTCTTTCAGATTTCCTACATCAATTCGATGTTCTGCTTCTTTTAATTGACTGGCTGCTTCATTCAAATTCTTATTGATTTCCAAATATCTCAAATTCACATCGGCTTGAGATAAGTCTTGTGCATTCTGATTGATTTCCATCATGGCAGCCGGAATGATAGATTTGGTTCGTTCATACAGATCCGGGCATAAGGCAATTTCACTCGAAAGTGTATCAATCGAAGTGGCAATCTTGTTTCCTTCATCTTTGGCTTTGTTGAATTCGCATGCGTACATCCATTCTTCAAAATTCGAGAAATCATTTTCAATTTCTTGGAACCGAGAATCAAAATAGGTCGTTGCCTTGTAAAAAGAATTACGATTTGTCGTATAGACTTGACGCACATTTTGATAACGTTCCTTCAATGCATTCGCAAAATCACGAACTTCTGTTTCTTTTTGTAAAATATTATCCAAAGCTTTCGTCACGATACGAATGCGTTCACGCGCATCTTTTAAAGATGTTTCCAATTCATCCATGCGACGCATGGCTCTTTTTGTATGATGTCCTTCTAAAGCATCATGTGCTTTCTCACAAAGGGTATCACATTCATCCATACCTTCCATGCATACATTATATTTCGGAGTTAATTCATTGACACGTTCCATGATATCGGCATTCACTTTTGCGAATGCTTTTGCTTTGTTGAATTTATAATCCAATGAATTATTTCTAACAGCATTTACATCTTTTTCTAATTCTTCAAATCTTGCACTTGCTTTGCGACGACGCACATGATTGGAAAAAATAACTAATAAGATGATCACCAAAACGATGATACATATATATATCAACGTAGCCAACGTGATACGTGATTGAATAAATGATAAAAAGTCGGTTACAGATTGCATCCAAATTCCTCCTTAAAAAACTACTGTCATTATAGCAAAACTTACTATGTGTTTCCATGA
>NZ_JAXDRQ010000021.1:0-12982 GCF_034090965.1 Absicoccus sp.
GCAAGCGATTTACCACGCCTCTTTTAGAGGCAGCATGTAACGGGGTTGCGACTGGCGAGGTTTCAATGGTCGAAGGACCTGCGCAACAACAGGCCCTTATAGGGCATTCAATACCACTAATTTTTATTAGTGGTTTTTATAGTTGGATGGGTACTTGTCGATGTTCGACTGAGGTCGAGAATACGATTTGGGTCTGGGTCTTGCCAAAATGTTGGAGTTCATTGATAAAGTGATCCAGTTGTTGGGTGGTCTGAAAAACAACTTCGATCAGCATAGCGTATTCACCAGTTACACAATTGCATTCAATCACATTGGGAATGGATTGGATGAAAGGATAGAATTCATCTTTTTGATAGGGTTGTACTTCAAGATTGATAAAGGCTTTGATGTTGTAACCAAATAAGAGAGCATTCATTTGGGCGTGATAGCCGGTAAGAATACCAGATTGTTCCAATTTTTCAATGCGATTGGAAACAGCCGGTGAAGAAAGGAACACCTCTTTGGCAATCTCTTTGATGGGGGTTCGGGCATTTTCTTGTAAGATCTTTAATATTTTACGATCGATGGAATCCAACTTCATATCCATAAACATCACTTCTTTCTATTACCTCCAAGTGTACTTCAATCGAAAAAAAGACTCAACATTAATAAATAAAGTAAAAATACAAAAAATTAAAATAAATAATTAAAAGTTTGCTTAAAATGTTTTTAATCATGGTTTTCACTTTAAAAACTTTACAACCAAAAAAACCGGTGCTATTCTTTCACCATAATTTATGAAGTGGATGCAGAGCCTGAAACAGCATCATCATAAATAACTGGAGGGAAAAAATATGAGTATTCGTTTTGAAGCTGATTCCGTAGGAATAAGAGAAGTACCAGGTGAGGCCTATTATGGTGTACAGTCGATGCGTGCAGAAGAGAATTTTACGATCACAGGGATAGGAATGAACCCTGTTTTTTTAAAAAATCTTGCCCTGATCAAAAAGGCTGCAGCGATCACGAACTGTCTGGCTGGTGATTTGGATCAAATCTGTGCCAAAGCCATCATAAAGGCAAGCAATGAAGTGGCAGCTGGTAAATTTGCGAAGGAATTTATTGTCGATGCCGTACAGGGGGGTGCCGGTACGAGCGCAAATATGAATATGAATGAAGTGATTGCCAACCGTGCCAATGAAATTCTTGGTGGCGAAAAGGGCGCCTATGATCATGTTCATCCCAATGATCATGTCAATATGTCTCAATCGACCAATGATGTCGTGCCGACAGCTGGAAAAATGACGGTCATTGATTTGATGCAGCCACTTTTGGATGAATTGGCAAGACTAGAAAGTGAATTATATGCTAAATCCATTGAATTTGATGATGTCATCAAAATGGGACGTACCCAGTTACAGGATGCGGTTCCCATGCGATTGGGTCAAACCTATCATGCCTATGCGGTTATGGTTGGTCGCGATAAGAAGCGATTGGCACATACGATCAAAGAAATGTATGCCGTCAACTTAGGAGGTACAGCCATTGGTTCATCCATCAATGCTTCCCAAGTTTATTTGGATACTGTCGTTCCTTGTTTGGCAAGAATTTCAGGTATGCCATTGACGCAAGCCGATGATTTATTTGATGCCACGGAAAACTTAGATGGATTTGTTGCTGTTTCTGGCGCATTGAAGACATGTGCTGTGAATCTTTCCAAAATGTGCAATGATCTTCGTCTTCTTTCTTCGGGACCAAAAACAGGACTTGCTGAGATTGCTCTACCCGCAAAACAAAACGGTTCTTCGATCATGCCTGGCAAAGTCAATCCGGTCATTCCCGAAGTGGTTACGCAAGTGGCCTTCCTTGTGATTGGTCATGATACGACCATTACGATGGCGGCTGAAGCAGGACAATTGGAGTTGAATGCATTTGAACCCGTATTATTTTATAACTTATTTGAATCCATCACGACACTAAAAGGAGCGGTGAAAACGTTAATAGATAATTGTATCGTCGGCATTGTGGCCAATCGAGAACGGAGTCGCGATCTTTTGGAACAGAGTGTAGGCATCATTACTGCACTGAATCCTTATATTGGATATAAGAAAGCTGCTGAAATTGCGAAACAAGCTATCAAACAAAATAAAAGTGTACGCGAAATCGTATTAGCTAAAAAGCTATTGAGTGCCAAGGAGTTGGATCAAATTTTAGATCCTTATGCTTTGACGGGCTCCCATTCGGTTCCGTCGATGTTGTCGATCCATCCAACATTTCAAGAAGTTTCGAAACATTCCTAAAATATGTAAATTCCCATCGATTTATGTTATCATGGTCGCATGAGCAAAAGAAGATGGATCTATTATATCGTTGGCATGTGTATATTGGCATTTGGATTGGAATTGAATGCGAAAACGGGACTTGGGGTATCCGCAATCATTTCGGTAGCCTATGCCAATGCGATATTGTTCAAGATATCTTTTCCCGATATGACCTTGATTCTTTACATGATCTTTGTATGTATTGAAATAATCGTTCATATCTTTCGTAAACAATCACGCAAGATCCTCGTTTTAGATGTTCTACAAATTCCATTGAGCATCGTATTTACACGGTTTATGAAAGCGTATGAAGGATTCATTCCCGATTTTACTGTTTCTAATTTTTCAGTACGATTGATCATATTGATGGTTGCGGTGATTTGTACCGGAATTGGTGCAGCCATGACTTTAAATATGCGGATCGTTCCTAATCCTGGAGATGGAATCGTACAAACGATTAGTGATGCTATTCATAAAGATATTGGCTTTACCAAAAATTGTGTGGATGCTTGTAGTGTTGCGCTCACTTTGGGTCTGGATTTTTTCTGTTTGGGTGACTTTGCGGGATTGGGCATCGGTACTGTGGCTTCTTTGATTGGTGTAGGCCGTACCATTGCTTATTTTAATCGTTGGCTTGGTCAAAAAATGGTCATCCAATGCAACATTGACAATGCATAAGAAAACGAATACAATACAAACAGGGCATTTGTCCTGTTTTTTTAACGCATAGATATGAATAAAATTCATATCCAATATGAGAAAGGGAGAAAATATGAATCTAAATCAATTTGGGATCTTGCTTGCCATCGTAGTTTATTTGGTTGGCATGATCTATATTGGCTTCAAAGTCATGGATCGGAATAAAACGGTGGGTGACTTTTATTTGGGAGGACGTGAACTCGGTCCATTTGTGACAGCGATGAGTGCGGAAGCATCCGATATGTCCAGCTGGTTGTTAATGGGATTACCAGGTGTGGCTTATTTATCGGGTGTGGCCGATGCAGGATGGACAGCCATTGGATTGGCCATTGGTACGTATTTGAACTGGTTGATCGTTGCGAAACGATTACGGACTTATTCAGAGCGCATCGATGCGATCACGATTCCTGAATTTTTTGCGAAACGATATCACGACCAAAAAAATGTGTTGATGTTGATTGCCGCCATTTGGATCATCGTCTTTTTTGTTCCCTATACAGCCAGTGGTTTTGTGGCTTGTGGGAAATTATTCAATACCCTCTTTGGGATTGATTATCATACAGCCATGATCGTCAGTGCATTGGTCATTGTGATTTATACAACGCTGGGTGGTTTTCTTGCTGCATCAACGACTGATTTCATACAAAGCATCATCATGACCATTGCCTTATTGATCGTCGTTGGTTATGGTGTAAGTGTTGCCGGCGGTATGGATAGTGTCATGCATCATGCCTATGCCTTACCTGGATATATGACTTTTACGCAATCGTACAATGTGGCAACCCAATCGGCTGTCCCTTATAGTTTTTTGACCATTGTCTCGAAAGCAGCTTGGGGATTGGGCTATTTTGGTATGCCTCATATCTTATTACGCTTTATGGCCATCAAAGATAAGAGTCAGTTAAAACTTTCTCGTCGAGTTGCAACGGTGTGGGTCATCATTTCGATGTTTGTTTCGGTATTTATTGGTATCGTTGCTATGACTATGTCAAAAGTCGGTGCCTTGCAAACATTGGTGGGTGCCGATTCCGAGACCGCCATCGTACGTATTGCCCACCTATTGAGTACGCATGGATTTGGGTTTGCTTTGATTGCTGGTATCATTCTTTCGGGTATCTTAGCGAGCACTATGTCGACTTCTGATTCCCAATTGTTGGCGGCTTCGAGTTCTGTATCCAATGATATTTTAAGTGGATATTTCAAGACCAAATACAGTCAAGATAAGTTATTAAAGATTTCTCGATGCTGTTTATTGTTGATTGCTTTGATTTCGATGGGATTAGCCTGGGATCCAAATAGTTCCGTATTTCAGATCGTCTCTTTTGCATGGGCTGGTTTTGGCGCTAGCTTTGGACCTGTTGTATTATTGGCCTTGTTCTGGAAAAATTCCAATAAACAAGGGGCTATTGCCGGTATGTTAGCTGGTGGTATCATGGTCTTTGTATGGCACTTTTTGATCATCCCATGGGGTGGTGTATTTGGTATCTATGAATTATTGCCTGCTTTCTTGCTTGCGTTGATCATCAATGTGATCGTTAGTTTGGCTACGGGTGGTGCCGATGCATCGATCCAGAAAGAATTTGAAGACGCTAAGGCAATGGAATAATGGATATCAAACAATTTCTTCTATTAGAAGATTTAAATAAGACAAAAAGCATTACATCGAGTGCGCAACGATTGCGCTATACCCAGTCGGGGGTAAGTCATGCCATTAAAAAAATGGAAAAAGAATGGAACATCAAATTACTTAAACGAACCAATCATGGGGTCGAATTGACCAGTGAAGCCAAATATCTATTACCCTATGTACAATCGACATTGGTCCAGTTTAGCCGCTTTAAAGAGGCATTGGATGCCATCAATGGATTGACCAAAGGATCAATCACGATTGGTTCTTATTCCAGTATTGCGATGCATTGGTTGCCTATGATCTTGCAACAATTTAATCAGATGTATCCTCAGATCCAAATTCACGTGCGCGAAGGCGATTACGATGAGATCATGCAATGGATTGGTCAAGGCATTGTTGATTTTGGATTTGTTTCACAATCCGGACAATCAAATTTTGCGTTTATTCCTTTTCAGAAAGAAATGTTATATGCCGTTGTGCCCGATACCCAATGGCAAGGTCCTTTTCCAATTCATGCATTGGAACAACATCCATATATTGCCAGTGAGATTGGTGTAGATAATGATGTGGCCGCCACTTTACATCAAGCCGGTGTAAAACCACATGTGGCTTGTTACTGCAAAGAAGACGCATCCATTTTGGCGATGGTCAAACAAGGCTTGGGCATGACGATCTTACCAGAATTGATCCTTAAAGATGTAGATATTCAAAAACATCCATTGGATCCTCCAGCTTATCGAACCTTAGGCATCATGTATAAATCCGAAGATGTTTTATCCGCAGCCGATAAGGCTTTGATCACGATTGCTAAACAAATCATAATAAAATAAAAATGACTCTGGTGGAGTCATTTTTTCATTTTGTGGATCTGATCCATGGATTGTGAAAAGACGATATTCATCAGAATGATCCCCGCCGACATGCAAGAAGCAAACAACAACGTATATCTTGCATAGTAGAGACTTCGTTCTAAATTTTGTAGCAATAAATAATAGATAGAATAATACAAACCTGACCCAGGAATTAAAGGAATCTCACCAATCGCAATGAAAATAGTAGCCGGTTTTTTATAGAGACGGGCCATGCATTCGGAATAGAGCCCAGTGAATAAAGAAGCAAGAAAACCACTGAGAAACGGATCGCACCCCTTTTTTAATGCGATCAGATATACCAACCAAGCCAGCATGCCACCTAAACAAGCGGGAAATAAGATATCGCGTTTGGTGTTGAACATCAACGCAAATCCCAGGGAACCTAAAAAAGCCATGATCAATTGTAAGATATTTTCCATAGATATACCTCAGAAAAACGATTGCACAAACACAAAGCCTAACGCAATACAAATGGCCACAATGATGGCTTCTACGAGATGAATGAGTCCCGTGATCGAATCACCGACAAATAAATCACGCAAGCCATTGGTGAAAGCCAAACCAGGAATCAAGATCATGATATTGCCTATAGCAATCAGATCGTAATGTTGGCCAATGCCTATATAAAGAAATAAAGCATTCAAAAGTCCACCTGCCAATGACCAAGCTAATGCGATGAATAGCTTATTTTGTGAATAGCGTTGCACACAGGTTTCAACTGGTTTCAATAATGCACCAATGATCGAAGCCGCTATCATATCTTGTAGGGTTCCCCCAAAGAAAAGACAAAAAGAACCAGAAATCAGAGCATAAGATGCCATTTGGAAGGAATAAGAATAATTCGGCATGGCCTCGATGACTTTCAATTGGTTTTCAACCGTCATCAAAGAAGGCTTCTTTTCGCAAATATCACGCGATAATTGATTTAGGGCACTAAGCCTTTCCGTATCCATTTTGGAACTTCGGATCCGTCGATTCTGGGTATAGGTATCATATCCCATGTGCATGGTCGTTTCGATATTGACCGTAATGGAGAATACATCGACTCTGCTCGCACCATAGGCCGTACAAATGCGGCGAATCGTATCTTCAATTCGACTGGTTTCGGCTCCGTATTTTAAAAGCATTTCACCGACATCCATCGCAATCGTCAAATATTGATTATCCATTTGATTTTCCATAAGGACCTCTCATACATCCATAGTATACAAAATAATCAGATGTGGGTCCATCTTGCGAATCAAAATGAAGTTGCGTACAATAAAATCATGAAATTTGAAGACTTATCCATTGATGGATCATTGAAACAAAGCATTGTGCGCATGGGGTATACACAATTAATGCCCATTCAAGCGGCTGTCATTCCGATTTTGTTGGCACATACAAGCTGTGTGGTCCAATCAAGAACCGGTTCTGGCAAGACCCTAGCTTATGGCATTGGCATGGAACAAGATCTTGTGATTGATCAACACGATCCCCAAGCATTGGTATTAGCACCAACGCGTGAGCTATCCATGCAGATCGAGAAAGAATTGGCCTTATTGGGGACGTATAAGAAAGTGAAATGTGTCACTTTGATTGGAAAACAATCGTTTGATCTGCAAAAAGAGGATTTGGCACAACGAACACATATCGTTGTTGGAACACCCGGACGTGTCTATGATCATATGGTGCAAGATAGTTTTTCGTATGAAAAGATCAAATATTTTGTTTTAGATGAAGCGGATGCATTATTAAATACCGATTTTATCGAACGTATCGAATGGATCATGGACCATCTGCAACCAGAGACCATTGTCTTGGTGAGTGCGACGATAGGCCCCTCTGTACAAGCGTTTGTACAAAAACATATGAAAGGGGCACCAGTGATCCATGTGGATCCTACCAATCATCAAATCGCTTCTTATCGGATCATGGTTGCAGATGCAAACAAGCCAGCAACTTGTTTAGAAGTGCTGCAAAAAGAGCTTCCCGATACGTGCATCATTTTTTGTGCAACCAAAGATCGGGTCGATGCTTTATATGAATATCTTTCTTTATATGGCATTTCGGTTTTTCGTATGCATGCTGGCATGGAACAATCCCAACGAAAAGAAACGTTGCAAGCATTTGAACAAGGAAGGGTTCGAATCTTGATTGCGACCGATATTTTGGCACGGGGAATCGATATTGAAAAAGTGGATCTAGTCATAAATTATGATCAACCCGATTCAAAAATCATTTACACGCATCGGATTGGTCGAAGTGGCCGTATTTACGAAAAAGGCAAAGCCATTACTTTTATTGAGCCTGGACAAACTTATGATCATGCGATGCCTTTATGGACAAGTGATGTTGATTTGGCGCCTTGGCGCCTAGCTGTTTTGACTTCAAGTCATCGAAAACGGGAAAATAAAGATGCGAAAGTGCGTGAAGATGTCATGAAGATATATATCACAGCGGGAAAATCAAAGAAGATCCGGCCTGGAGATATTGTTGGGGCTTTATGCGCTATAGATGGCATGACGATGGATGATATTGGAGTGATCCAAGTCCAGGATCATCAATCGTTTGTCGATATCCTACATAATAAGGGTCATCTTGTTTTAAAGAATTTACATCAAGTTAAGAAAAAACACGTTCGTGTAGAACGTGCCAGATCAGAAGAATAAATGTTCGATTAAGATCTTGATTCCCAATACGATCAGAATGATACCGCCCAATCGTTCGGCATAGGCTTGAAATAATGAACCCAGTTTCTTGCCTAATTTGACACTCGCAAACGAGAGAACAAAAGTGATCAAGGCAAAAAGACTAACGGCTAACCAAACATTGACATGTAAGAAAGCTAAGGTAACGCCAACAGCGAGTGCATCAATGCTGGTGGCAATAGCTAAAACCAGAATGACTTTCCAAGAGATGGAGTGGACCATAGGAGCATCTTCATCTTTTTCTTTGCTTTCGCGAATCATGTTCATTCCAATGATCGATAGTAAAATAAAAGCAATCCAATGATCAATAGAAGTGATATATTTTGCGAAATGAGAACCAATGTAATAACCAGCTAAAGGCATAGCGCCTTGGAAAAAGCCAAAAGCTAAACCTAATTTTATAGCGTATTCATTGATGTGTTCTTTGGCTAAAGACATTCCTTTGGCGATGGAAACAGCACTTGCATCCATAGCTAAACCAATTCCACATAAGATGATTGATAATGGATCCATAATTTCCTCCTATTTGCTTCCTTCGCGATCGATATACATGATCATTAATGCGATGGCTAATAAAACACAACTGACCAAGATGGTTTTTTCTTGTAGGTGAGGTAAGCACCAATTTCCAAGAATAGCACCGACAACAAAACAAAGGATCACAAAATAATAGAGTAAAGCACGTTCTAGACTTTGTCTATCTTTCTCATAAAAAAAGTGAATCAAATGATGCGTACCGCTACGAATATTCCCAATACACATCGTGGTCGCAAAGCTATTGCCATGCAATTTACGAAAGGCTTGGACTTGAATGCCACAAGCTAAGGAAGTTAACGAATTGGCCAGCAGATTATTATGCAATGGTATCGTTGAGACCATGGCCAATAATAAAATTTCAATGAGCAGGGTAAATTGTCGCCAATGCATAAAATGGATCTTGTGGACATGAATGATCTCACAAAGGGCAATACCAAAACAAAAAAACAAGATAGGAAAGGCATAGTGCAGGCAATGATTCCATTGTCCGTTGGAAGCATAGACTCCAAATAAGAGAATGTTACCGGTTTGCGCATTGGCGAAAACTTGGCCTCGTAATAAATACGAATAGGCATCCATCAGGCCGCCGCTCATCGCTAGAAAAATAGCTAATTCAATGGATTCTGAAGTTTGTTTGGCTCGATTCATAGGGATAGTATACAACAAACGGCGAAAAAAAAGAACGCATCGAAATGCGTTCTAGAAACAATTAAACCGTGCCTTGTGCCTTCATTGCTTCGGCAATCTTTAAGAAAGACGCAATGTTTGCACCAACAACATAGTCTTTTTCATGACCATATTCTTTGGCTGTATCACGACAAGTATTGAAGATGTTGACCATGATATCGTGTAAACGAGTGTCGACTTCTTCAGCTGTCCATGATAAGTGTTGTGCGTTTTGTGACATTTCCAATCCAGAACAAGCTACACCACCGGCATTGGACGCTTTACCTGGTGCATAGAATACACCATGTTCTTTTAAGTAATCGATCGCTTCTGGCGTTGTTGGCATGTTCGCACCCTCGCAAAGGGCGAATACACCATTGGCAACTAAGTTCTGCGCATCATGTAAGCTGACTTCGTTTTGTGTTGCACATGGTAAGGCAATATCACATTTGATATTCCAAGGACGAGCACCTGGCGTATAAGTTGCTTCTGGATGTTTTTCTACATATTCTTTGATGCGTCCACGACGAACTTCTTTGATGTCTTTGACTAGATCTAGGTCGATACCATTTGGATCGTATACAAATCCATTGGAATCGGACATTGTGACAACTTTTGCACCTAATTGCGTTGCTTTTTCACAAGCATAGATGGCAACATTACCACTACCAGAAATACATACGGTCTTGCCTTCAAATGTAGTACCGTTGTCTTCCAACAAAGCTTCGGTATAGTAACATAATCCATAACCGGTTGCTTCGGTACGAATCAAAGAGCCACCAAAAGTTAATCCTTTACCTGTCAATACACCGCTCCATTCGTTTTTCAAACGTTTGTATTGACCAAATAAATAACCCACTTCACGACCACCAACACCGATATCTCCAGCAGGAACATCTGTGTCTGGTCCAATATGACGATACAACTCCGTCATGAAGCTTTGGCAAAAACGCATAACTTCTGCATCACTTTTTCCTTTTGGATCGAAATCCGATCCACCTTTGCCACCGCCCATAGGTAATGTCGTCAAGGCATTCTTGAAGATTTGTTCAAATCCTAAGAATTTGATGATACTTACATTTACGGATGGATGGAAACGAAGTCCACCTTTGTAAGGACCAATTGCTGAATTAAATTCAATACGATAACCACGATTGACTTGTGTCACACCATTGTCATCGACCCAAGGAACACGGAAAATGATTTGACGTTCAGGTTCAACCAAACGTTTCATCACATCGTCATCCAATTTTTCTGGATGAACTTCCTGGATGATTTCCAAAGAACGGAATACTTCTTCTACCGCTTCAAGGAATTCAATGTCATTGGGATTTCTTTTCTTAACAGTTTCGTAAATAGCATTTAAATCTGTCATGAATTTCCTCCTGGAATATTGATTCCGCGATTAATATATCATATTCATGAAACGGTTTACAGTACTTTTCATCTTTTTTCATTTTTTTCAAGATGTGGTATCCTATATGTATAGAGAGGTGTCGATTTGTGAACAAAACAACATTGATTCAATATTTTGAATGGTATCTAGCCAATGATGGTTCCCTATGGAGACAAGTTTGTCAAAATGCCAAAAAATTGGCAAATATAGGCTTCGATAAAATATGGTTGCCACCTGCTTACAAAGGAGCAAGTGGAAAAAACGATGTGGGTTATGGTGTCTATGATATGTACGATTTGGGTGAGTTTGATCAAAAAGGCACGATCCCTACAAAATATGGAACCAAACGAGAATATCAACAAGCTATTGATGCCTGTCATCAAGCGGGGATGGCCGTCATTGCGGATATTGTCTTTAATCATCGCATGGGGGCGGATGCCAAAGAAACGATCCAAGCACGACAAATGGATTGGAATCATCGAGAACATGCCCTTTCCGATGAAGAAACCGTAGAAGTATGGACCAAATATACGTTTCCAGGACGAAACGGCAAATATTCTGATTTTATCTGGAATTGGGATTGTTTTGATGGAACGGATTATGATGCTTTATCCAAGCGAAATGAATTATTGGAGTTTAATACGAAACAATGGGATGAAAATGTTTCACATGAAGATGATAATTTTGATTATATCATGGGTGATGATTTAGATTTTTCCAATCCAAAGGTTGTCGAAGAACTCTATCGATGGGGAAAATGGTATTGGCAGATGTGTAGGGTGGATGGTTATCGATTGGATGCTTGTAAAAGCATTGATTTCTCTTTCTTTGAGGGATGGTTACGATCCCAGGGAGAAATTGCTCATACGACGCCTTTTGCGGTTGGTGAATATTGGAGTGGCAATGTCGATGATCTAAATCAATATTTGAATCATTGTAACCATTGTATGACGCTATTTGATGTTCCTTTGCACTTTCATTTGTTTGATGCATCCAATAGTTATGATCGCTACAACATGTCGACGATCTTTCAAGGAACCCTTTCCCAGCAACAACCGGAATATGCCGTTGCCTTCGTGGATAATCATGATACGCAACCAGGGCAGGCATTGCAATCCTGGATCCAAGGATGGTTTAAGATCCATGCCTATGCTTTGATCCTATTGTATCGATGTAAAGCGCCTTGTGTATTCTATGGCGATCTGTATGGAATTGATCATGATCATATTGATCCCGTTCCACATTTGGCGCAAATGTGTTGGATCCGTAAACACTATCTACAAGAGGATATCGAAGATCGATTTGATGATTGGCATTGTATTGGTTGGATGGTCAAATCAGAGCATCCCATTGTTGTGGTCATGACCAATAGTTATGGAAATCAAAAGACCTTTCATGTCGGTATGCCCCAGGAAACTTTTAAGGATATCATTACTGGGAATGAAGTTCGGATCGATGAAAATGGAAATGGTACTTTTGTTTGTCGGGATGGTCAATGTGGTATATATTTAAGACAGGCAGACGTACAAAAAATGAAAGAGGAGGTCAAATAAATGAAAATTGCGATTGGAAATGATCATGGTGCAGTGGAGTATAAAGATACGATCAAAGCCATGTTGATCGAAGAAGGACATGAAGTTATCGATTGTGGTACGAATAGTACCGATAGTTGCGATTATCCCGATTATGGAAAAGCGGTTGCGGATAAGGTCGTAGCGGGTGAAGCGGAAAAGGGCATTGTGATTTGTGGTACAGGCATTGGTATTTCAATTGCGGCCAATAAAGTTAAAGGAATTCGTTGTGGATTGTGTACCAATACCACTATGGCACGCTTGACGCGAGAACATAATGATGCGAATGTGCTTGCGATGGGACAACGAATCATTGGCATTGAGACCGCAAAGGATATTGTCCACACGTTTTTATCAACACCTTTCAGTAATGGAGAACGTCATAAACGTAGAATTGAAAAGATCACAGAGATTGAACAGAATCAATAAATAGTCGGTCGAAACAGGGTTTCGACCTTCTTTTTTAAAAAAATGCAAAAAAGATAAAAAAAGGGGTTGCATAAGGCAGATAGATTTGATAATATAACTGAGCACGCGAAAGCGTGACGATCTTTGAAAACTGAACAGGAAACCAAGAAACACGTCAATTTCGAGAAAGAAACAAACGATGTCAGGAACATCGAA
>NZ_JAXDRQ010000022.1:0-3915 GCF_034090965.1 Absicoccus sp.
TGAACATTTGCAATTCTAATAACTCTTATCCCAGAAGTAACATACTTATCACTCCTGAATGCGTAGCCATTAAGAATTTCGCAAACATCTCCTAGCCTGATATTTTCCATTTATCTATCATCCCCCACAAATATCAATTTGCCTTTTAGGCTATGTATCTCTGATGTGAGTTCTTGACGTTATTCTGATTCACGATCGCATATTGCATCGTAGTATCGATTTGAGAATGTCCCAGAAGCTTCTGTACCTGCTCTATGGGCATGCCTTTGTCTATGGCTCTGGTTGCCATAGTTCGTCTGAACTTATGTGGATGAATTCGATCCAGGGAGAGTTTCCTTCCCAATTGCCTTAACCTGATCTCCACTCCGCTAATTTTAAGCCGCTTATGCCTACCATCCAAGGATACAAACAGAGCTGGATTATCATCCGTTCTTGATGCAAGATATTCCATCAGATGGATCTTTGCTTTTGCATCAAAATAAACTCGGCGTTCTTTATCTCCTTTTCCGAATACAACACACTCTCTCTGCTCCATATTTACATCCGCGATATTCAAACGAACCAGTTCTCCTACACGGATTCCCGTAGAATAGAGAAGATCGATAATGGCAAGATCTCTTACTTCCTCACATGCATCCCGCATTTTCTCCATGCTTTCATCCGAGATTACTTCTTTCACCACGGTTTTTGTTTTAATCTTATGAATACGGCGCATTGGACTTTTCAGGATATAATCTTCTTCCTCCAGCCATGAAAAGAAGCTGGATATGTTACGCCTGATATTGTCGATTGTTACTTTGCTGCATCCGCCACGTTGCTGATACTCCACCAGGTAGGTTCGAATCTCATCTGTAGTTATTTTGCGGATAGGTGTGCTGATCTTCTCCAGCATGTGATCAACCGTGACTTTGTAATACTGCAGCGTTCGTTCTGAACACCCCTCGATCCGTTTTGCATCTAAAAAAAACTTCAAATATTCACTGTTTTCTATGTTCTCTTTCTGGATAGTCTCTTCAGTTAAGTTTTCTAATAGCACCTCCTGCAATTTTTTCATTTGGGGAACGCTCAGGTACTCCGCCATTTCATTTAAAATCTTTACCAGTTTTTCTTCCATGATGATATACTCCTTTTTGTTGTATACCATCATCCTTCACCAGCCTACAGCCACATAGATTACCCAAAATATTGTTGCATCAAACTGTCGAATAACAGTTGTGTTTTATCTAATGCTGCCTGAACGGCAACTTTTGAGTTATCTGACAACAATTCATGAGTACAAGGGAAGACAGGAGCTTATCGCGACTAGGCATGCGGATATTCTGCAAAACCTAGTTGAAATTGCCAGAATTCAAAGCACGGAAAGTTCAAATAAAATCGAAGGTATTTACACCTCGGATGAGCGACTAAAAAAAATTGTCATGGATAAAACGACACCTCATTCCAGAGACGAATATGAAATTGCTGGATATCGGGATGTTCTGAATACGATCCATGAGAGCTATGAATACATTCCCATCAAGCCGGCTTTGTTACTGCAACTTCATCGTGGCATGTACAAATTTGAAGAGACACGAATTGGTGGCAGATGGAAATCTACTGATAACATAATTGAGGAAATGGATGAAGATGGGAATCGAAAAGTGAGATTTCAGCCTGTTTCAGCATTTGAAACACCAGAAGCATTGGAACAATTATGCCAGGCATATCAGGAGATACTGGCAGATGTTCAGGTTGATCCGCTACTAATAATCCCGATGTTCATTCTTGATTTTTTGTGTATCCATCCATTTCTTGATGGAAACGGCAGAATGAGCAGGCTGCTTACACTGCTTTTGCTGTATAAAAATGGATATTTCGTTGGCAGGTATATCAGTATAGAGAAACTCATAGAGACAACAAAGGATCAATATTATGATGCACTGCAGGCAAGCTCGGCGGGGTGGCATGAAGGAAATAATGATTATATGCCATTCGTCGTATATATGCTTAGTGTCATAACAGCTGCTTATCGCGAGTTTATGGAACGCACGGAACTTGTGGAAGAACGGAAGGTTTCGAAACCAGACCGCATCGAAGAGATGATGCGTAAAAAATTAGGAACTTTTACGAAGACTGAGATACAAAAAGAATTTCCAAATATCGGTCAGGCAACGATACAGCGAACTCTATCCAAGCTTCAAAAGGAAAATAAGATTATTAAAATTGGCGGTGGCCGTTATACGAAGTACCGCTGGAACTGGGATAAAGAGGAGTGATTCTTGGAGGATGTCATGATTACAGGAGAACTGAAAAATAAAATCGATGCTTTATGGGAGATCTTCTGGACGGGAGGACTTACCAATCCGCTGGATGTCATTGAACAGATGACTTACCTTATGTTCATTCACGATCTGGATGACAGTGATAATCTGCATGCCAGAGAAAGTGCCATGTTGGGCCTTTCCTATGAAAGCATATTTGCAGGGGAAGTTAAGGTTGGAGACCATATGGTTGATGGATCGCAGCTTAAGTGGTCAGTTTTCCATGATTTCCCAGCACAGAAAATGTATTCTGTTATGCAGGAAATGGTCTTTCCGTTTATCAAAAATCTGCACGGAAATAAAGAGAGCGCCTATGCAAAATACATGCAGGATGCGATTTTCAAGATTCCGACACCTTTGATGCTTTCCAAGATCGTCGATGCGATGGATGAACTTTATAAGCAGATGAGCGGACTGAAAGATACAGATGCACGCGGAGATATTTATGAATATCTCCTATCCAAACTGGCAAATTCCGGTGTAAACGGACAGTTTAGGACCCCAAGGCACATTATCAAGATGATGGTTGAACTGATGCAGCCGGGACCGGATGAAGTCGTATGTGACCCCGCCTGTGGCACATCAGGTTTTTTGGTGGCTGTAGGGGAATATGAGAAGGAACATCATCGAGAAGAGATTTTCTTTGACCGAGTGAAAAAAGATCACTACATGAATCATATGTTTCATGGATATGACATGGATAGGACGATGCTCCGTATCGGTGCTATGAACATGATGACGCATGGGATTGATAATCCTTATATAGAATATCGTGACAGTCTGTCAGATCAGAACCCGGATCGGAATAAGTATACCTTGATTCTGGCCAATCCGCCGTTTAAGGGAAGCCTTGATTATGACATTGTTTCGACAGACCTTCTCAAGCTTTGCAAGACAAAGAAGACAGAATTACTCTTTGTGGATCTATTCATCCAGATGATGAAAGTGGGCGGTCGGTGTGCCTGCATCGTCCCGGATGGTGTGCTTTTTGGATCATCAAAAGCTCATAAGGCAATCCGCAAAGAGTTGGTCGAGAATCAAAGGCTAGAGGCTGTGATCTCCATGCCTTCAGGTGTATTTAAGCCATATGCAGGGGTATCTACCGGAATTCTGATATTCACAAAAACAAATCACGGCGGTACCGATAATGTCTGGTTCTATGACATGAAGGCAGATGGTTTTAGCTTGGATGACAAGAGAACGCCAATCGAAGAAAATGATATTCCGGATATCATGGAACGCTTCAGACATCGAGATCAGGAGATGAACCGTGAGCGTACGGAGCAGTCCTTTATGGTGCCGAAACAGGAGATCATAGATAAAGGATATGATTTGTCTATCAACAAGTACAAGAAAGTTGAATATAAACCGGTAGAATATCCGCCTACAAGCGAGATTTTGGCCAGTATCCGTAGCTTGGAAACTGAAATCACAACCGATCTGAAAGATCTAGAGAAGATGCTCGCTGATGAGACAAATTGATATTTGTGGGGGATGATAGATAAATGGAAAATATCAGGCTAGGAGATGTTTGCGAAATTCTTAATGGCTACGCATTCAGGAGTGATAAGTATGTTACTTCTGGGATAAGAGTTATTAGAATTGCAAATGTTCA
>NZ_JAXDRQ010000023.1:0-73234 GCF_034090965.1 Absicoccus sp.
TCTTTCCTGATTGATAATCCAATACAGCTTGTAGCTTTTGTTCAAATGTATATTTGGCTTTTCGTCCCATAATAAAATCCCCCAAAAGCAGGGCAGTACATTTTGTGTATTTGTACTGTCTACTTTTAGGGGATCATATCACCATGCTTGAGCCTTTTTTTTATTCTAGGATAGCGCCAATATCAGCACCTTGTACTAATTTCGCATATCGTTTTAACCAACCTTCATTGATCTTTGGAGGTAAGATCTTTTGATGTTTCTTACGTTCAGCTAATACTTCATCACTGACTTGAACATTTAATTGATGTTCCGGAATATTCAATTCGATCATATCGCCTTCTTCAATTAAGCCAATTGGGCCACCACTGGCAGCTTCTGGAGCAATATGACCAACAGAAGCTCCACGACTGGCGCCCGAGAAACGACCATCGGTAATTAATGCAACGCTCTTGTCCAATCCCATACCAGCTAAAGCAGAAGTAGGATTCAACATTTCCCGCATACCAGGGCCACCTTTTGGACCTTCATAACGAATGACAACCACATCGCCTGCATGGATCTTACCTGCATAAATGGCTTGAATGGATTCATCTTCCGAATCAAAGACACGAGCCGGGCCGATGTGATGCATCATTTCAGGAGCACATGCAGAACGTTTTACGACAGCGCCTTTTGGACAGATATTACCATACAAGATCGCAATTCCACCATTTGAAGAATATGGATCATCAATTGGATGAATGATATTTTCATCTTTGTTGATGGCATATTTGGTATTTTCACCAACCGTTTTGCCCGTTACCGTCATACAATCTAGATCAATGAGATCCTTCTTTGATAATTCATGTAAGACAGCTTGTAAGCCACCTGCCATATTGAGATCTTGCATATGGGTAGGACCAGCCGGTGCTAGATGACAAAGATTTGGGGTCTTATCACTAAATTCATTAAAAGTAGATAGTTCCAAATTATATCCTGCTTCTTGGGCAATGGCCAATAAGTGCAAGACACTATTGGAAGAGCATCCTAAAGCCATATCGCAAGTTAATGCATTTTTGATGGAACGCTCATTGATGATATCTTTGATCTTGATATCTTTTTCCAACATATCCATCACGGCCATACCGGCATGTTTTGCGAGCAATAAACGCTTGTTGGATACAGCCGGAATCGTGCCATTTCCAGGCAGGGCAATACCCATGGCTTCGCATAGACAGGAAACACTGTTTGCGGTATACATACCAGCACAACTTCCACAACCCGGACATACACCCTGTTCATATTCTTCTAAGTCTTTATCATTAATCAAATTGGCTTTTCGTGCACCAACAGCTTCAAAGATTTTAGAAAGAGAAACTTCTTGGCCTTTGACATGTCCCGCTAACATTGGGCCACCTGTACATACAACCGTTGGCACATTGACACGCAAAGCACCCATGACCATTCCTGGAACGATCTTATCACAGCTTGGTACCAATACAAGGGCATCAAAACAATGGGCTTGTGCCATGGTTTCGACACTATCGGCAATTAATTCACGACTTGCCAAGGAATAATGCATACCTTTATGTCCCATCGCAATGCCATCACAAACGCCAATCGATGGCACAACAATTGGTGTACCACCACGCATGGCAACACCCATTTTGATGGCTTCAACTAGTTTATCCAAGTGGAAATGGCCAGGGACGATATCGCTTTTGGCAGAGACGATACCAACCAAAGGTTGATCCAATTCTTCTTTTGTATAACCCATCGCATAAAATAAACTTCGCATGGGTGCTTTTTCGACACCTTGTGTCACTTGTGCACTCTTTAACGTTTTTTTCATGTATAAACTCCTCATTATTCATCTTCATCGGTATCTACCGATTTTCTTGAAATGCCTGTAATACCGGTTCGACAGATTTCTTCAATGTGGTAACAATTCAGCATTTCCAATAAACCATCAATCTTTTCTGGCGCACCGGTCAATTCAATGATCATATTTTGTTTACTTAAAGAAATGATCTTACCACGATAAATATTGACGATTTCAATGATACCGGAACGATTGTTTTTATCACAGCTAACTTTTAATAGTAAAAGTTCACGAAATAAACTGGTGTCTTTATCCAATAAATACAATTCTTTTACGGGTTCCAGTTTTCTGGTTTGCGTCATGATTTGGGAAAGGGAAGTATCGTTTCCATCAAATACGACAGTAATT
The DNA here is from genome assembly GCF_034090965.1 of Absicoccus sp. Lineage (NCBI taxonomy): Bacteria > Bacillati > Bacillota > Erysipelotrichia > Erysipelotrichales > Erysipelotrichaceae > Absicoccus > Absicoccus sp. The sequence goes on from NZ_JAXDRQ010000023.1 coordinate 2,210, forward strand.
CGTGAAATTTTGGGATCATTGGTCGTTGATACAGTCAATGAATCGATGTTGAAGCCTCGTCGACCAAATAAACTTGCAATTCGAGTCAAAACATTCGATTGATTTTCGACAAATATACTTAAAACTTCTCGAGACATACTTTCACCTCTAATCCTTGATCATATCATCAATGGTTCCGCCATTTGGAATCATTGGCAATACACGTTCTTCTTTATCGATGTTGCAAGCAATCCAAACCGGACCATTGATCTTTAATGCTTTTTGGAAAGCATCTTTAAATTCATCCAGGGTGTTGCATGCAAAACCAGTAGCACCAAATCCTTCGGCAACTTTCACAAAATCGGTCTTTCGATTGAGTACAGTTTGGGAATAATGTTTATTGTAAAAAACGGTTTGCCATTGATAGACCATGCCGAGGACCTTATTATCCATGATGATCGTAATAATTGGCAAGTCATATGATACCGCGGTACATCCTTCGTTCAGATTCATATGGAAGGAACCATCGCCGGTAAAGTGGATCACACGCTTATCTGGATTGCCAACTTGTGCACCAATGGCCGCACCATAGCCAAATCCCATTGTACCAAGACCGCCACTGGTCAAAAAGCGATGGGTCTTATGATGACGTACATATTGAGCAGTCCACATTTGATGTTGACCAACATCCGTTACATAGATCGTATCTTTATCGGTTAGATCACAGGTAGCTTCGATCAATTCTTTTGGACGTAGCTTAGCCCCTTTCATGGGAACACGAACCGTTTTTTGATAAGAAGTGACTTGTTCCACCCATTCGGTATGTTTGCGTTCTTCAATTTTTGGCAATAAAGCCTGCAATACATCTTTCGTATCACCAATAATACTATAGTTGATCAAGACATTTTTATTGATTTCCGATGCATCAATATCAATTTGAATAATGGCTGCTTTGGGGGCAAATCGTTTTGGATTTAAAGCTACTCGATCAGAAAAACGTGTACCGATCGCAATGACTAGATCGGCTTGGTCAATGGCTTTATTGGCAGCAATGGTTCCATGCATCCCAATCAATCCTAAATTTTTTGGATCATCGCAATCAATGACACCAGCAGCCATCATTGTATACGTGGCAGGCATGTCCGCTTTCTGAATCAATTCATAGAGTTCATCACGAGCATCGCTAGCTTCTACACCACCGCCAAAATAAAGGACAGGTCGTTTACATGTATTGATGATTTTTGCAACCTGATTGATTTCTTTTTCTGAAAATTTTGGATGTGGTTCCAAAGGCAATGGTTTATGCGGCGTATAGTCCGTCGTAGCGGCTGTTACATCTTTGGTGATATCCACTAAAACAGGTCCTTTTCTGCCTTCATTGGCAATTCGGAACGCATTTCGTAAAGCATCGGCTAAATTCTCAATTTTATTTACGAAATAATTGTGTTTGGTGATTGGTAGGGTCACACCGGTAATACTGATTTCTTGGAATGAATCCCGACCAATCATGTTGTCGGATACGTTACATGTGATCGCAACCATGGGAATACTATCCATATAAGCGGTCGCAATACCTGTCACCAGGTTGGTTGCACCGGGACCACTGGTCGAAAACACAACTCCGGTTTTTCCAGTGCTTCGTGCATATCCATCGGCTGCATGGGCGGCTCCTTGCTCATGCGCAGTAATATAATGATGGATCTTATCTGAATAATCATATAAAGCGTCATAGACATTCAATGCAGCACCGCCTGGATACCCAAATACAGTGTCTACATTGTGTTCAAGCAAAACTTCCATGACAATTTGTGAACCTGTTCGTTTCATTGTTTTCCTCCCATTCGAAAATAGTAAACTTATTATAACGCTCGAATTCGTATAAAACAACCGGATGAAACTGCTTTCAGAAATAAAAATGAAAAAATGTGAAATATAGTGATTCTTTTATTGAAATGCAAATAATTTTCATTTATAATGCTCATATCGAGCGATGAACTGAAGTAGTAGTTTTCGATGTGCGATGTAGAGAGCAAGTGGTTGGTGAAAACTTGTACCGCTAGAAAATGAACTTGTCAGGGAGCAAGACGTATCTCGGCGTTATCGAGGATCGAGGGTTTCTATCGATGAAGATAGAAAAACTAAGGTGGTACCGCGTTTTTGACGTCCTTAGAATGGACGTCTTTTTTTTTATGAAGGAGGAACAAAACATGGACTATACCAAATATGGCAAAGAGTATTATTTACCCCCAGAACCTTGTTACGATTGGGTAAAGAAAGATTGTGTCGATCATGCACCGGCTTGGTGTAGCGTTGATTTGCGCGATGGCAATCAAGCGTTGATCATTCCCATGAGTTTGGAAGAAAAGATTCGTTATTTTAAAACATTGGTCCAAGTTGGATTCAAAGAAATAGAAGTCGGTTTTCCGGCTGCGAGTGAAACGGAATATGAATTCTGTCGTCGTTTGATTGAAGACAATTTGATTCCAGATGATGTCACAATTCAAGTGTTGATGCAAGCACGTCCTCATATCATTCGTAAAACATTTGAAGCGATTAAGGGCGCCAAACGAGCCATTGTGCATGTGTATAATTCCACTTCGGTTGCGCAGCGAGAACAAGTTTTCAAAAAATCAAAAGAAGAAGTGAAACAAATTGCGATCGATGGCGCCAAAATGTTGAAGGAATTAGCGCATGAAAGCGATGCAGACCTCACTTTTGAATATTCACCAGAAAGCTTTACCGGTACGGAACCAGAATATGCATTGGAAGTATGTAATGCGGTCATTGATATATGGGAACCAACCCCAGAACATAAAGTTATCATCAATTGTCCCGTAACAGTGGAAATGAGCATGCCTCATGTATATGCATGTCAAATTGAATATATGCATAAACACCTGAATCGGCGTGATTCAGTCATCTTATCTTTACATCCACACAATGACCGTGGAACAGGAATTGCTGATACGGAATTGGGATTATTGGCAGGCGCTGATCGAGTAGAAGGTACTTTATTTGGTAATGGTGAACGTACCGGAAATATCGATTTGATCACCGTGGCCATGAATATGTATGTATTAGGTATCGATCCAAAATTGGATTTCTCCAATTTACCAGAAGTTCGTGCTGTCTATGAAGATGTGACACGAATGAAAGTATATGATCGTGAACCTTACTCGGGTGATTTGGTCTTTGCGGCATTTTCTGGATCGCATCAAGATGCCATTGCGAAAGGCTTTGCGCATCATAAAGCCCATCCCGAACATTGGAATGTTCCCTATTTATTGATTGATCCAGCCGATATTGGTCGTCAATATGATCGTGATGTTATCCGTATCAATTCACAATCTGGTAAGAGTGGCATTGGCTTTGTTTTACAACAATATTATGGATATGATCTGCCAAAACAGTTCCGCCAAGAATTTGGTTATTATATCAAGGACATCAGTGATCATCGACATGCAGAATTGATGCCACATGAAATCAAAGATATTTTCGATCATGATTTCAACAATTTAAAATCACCACTGTTTGTATCGGATTATCACTTTATTCGCAAAAATAATAATGAATACCATGCCTATTTGGATGTGACATTTAAAGAGAAACAATATGATATTACTGGAAAAGGAAATGGCCGATTGGATGCCGTTGCGAATGCACTTCGTCATTTCTTAAAAATTGATTATGATATTGAAGATTATTCCGAACATGCTTTGAGCATTGGTTCGACTTCAAAGGCTTGTGCATATATTCAAATGACGGATGAAGATGGTGAACATCGATTCGGTGTGGGTGTGGATGATGATATCATCTTAGCTTCGATCTATGCATTGGTCAGTGCGATCAATCGATATTTTCGTGAAGGAAAGGGAGAAAAATAATATGGCAATGACAATGACCCAAAAGATCTTAGCGGCTCATGCAGGCTTAGATCATGTCGAAGCTGGTCAGTTGATCGAGGCAAATTTAGACTTGGTCATGGCCAATGATATCACTGGTCCCATGGCCTTACCAATCATTCAACAAATGGGTGGCCATGTATTTGACAAAGATAAAGTTGTTTTTGTACCTGATCATTTTACCCCAAATAAAGATATCAAGTCCGCCGAAAATGCGAAAGCCATCTTGGATTTTTCCATTCAAGAGAAACTGACACATAAATTGATCCAGGGAAAATGTGGTGTAGAACATGCGATCTTACCCGAATTAGGATTGACCTATGCCGGCCAATGTGTGATTGGTGCGGATTCACACACATGTACCTATGGGGCCTTGGGCGCTTTTTCTACGGGTGTTGGAACCACGGATATTGCCGCAGGCATGGTAACGGGACAGGCTTGGTTCAAGATTCCAACTGCCATTAAAATTTATTTACATGGAAAACCAAATCCGTATATAAGTGGGAAAGATGTCATCTTACATATTATTGGTGAAATTGGTGTCGATGGCGCCTTATATCGATCCATGGAATTTGTGGGACCTGGAGTTGCCCAATTAAGCATGGATGATCGTTTTACCATTTGTAATATGGCCATCGAAGCCGGCGCCAAAAATGGGATCTTCCCGGTGGATGATCAAACAATCGATTATATGAAACAAGCCGGTGTGCAAAATTACACCGTGTATGAAGCGGATGAAGATGCCAACTATGAACAAGTGGTTGATGTGGATCTGAGTCAGGTCCGTCCAACCGTGGCGTTCCCACATTTGCCAGGGAATGCCCACACGATCGATGAAGTTGAAGCCATGGAGCCAATCTATGTCGATCAAGTTGTGATTGGTTCTTGTACGAATGGTCGTATTTCGGATCTTAGAAAGGCAGCAGCCATCTTAAAAGGACATCAAGTGGCTGAAAATGTTCGTGTCATGGTTGTTCCAGCAACCCAAAAGATCTTCTTAGAATGTGTCCATGAAGGTTTGGTTGATATCTTTGTGGAAGCAGGATGTGCTTTCAATACGCCAAGTTGCGGACCTTGTATGGGTGGCCATATGGGTGTATTAGCGAAAGGCGAAAAATGTCTATCCACCACAAATCGTAACTTTGTTGGTCGTATGGGGGATGTTGGCTCTTTGATCTATCTGGCCAGTCCAGAAGTTGCAGCAGCAACCGCAATCAAAGGATATATTGCCAATCCTGAACGAATGGAGGAAGAAGAATGAATCAAGCACATGGAACGGTATTAAAATATGGTGATAATGTCGATACAGATGTCATTATTCCGGCGCGGTATTTAAACTCTTTTGATGCGAAAGAATTGGCCAGCCATGCGATGGTTGATATTGATCCTACCTTTACCAAACGTGTAAAACCAGGAGATATCTTGGTTGCACGAAAGAATTTTGGTTGTGGATCCAGTCGTGAACATGCACCTTTGGCATTAAAAACTGCCGGTATTTCTTGTATCATTGCGGATAGTTTTGCTCGCATCTTTTATCGGAATGCGATCAATATTGGTTTATCGATCCTAGAATGTCCTCAAGCAGCTAAAGCCATCCAAGAAGGGGATGAAGTACAAGTTGACTTTGATTCCGGGATCATTACGGATATTACGACCAATCAAACGTTTCAGGCTGTACCATTTCCACCTTTTATGCAAGAATTGATCGCACAAGGTGGTCTGGTCAATTATGTCAATCAAAAGGGGAATCGGTAATATGGAAAAACGAATTGCGATCGTACGTGGCGATTATATTGGTCCCGAAATTGTCAGTGAGGCCATGAAAGTTTTACGTTGTATCGAAACAAAATATGATCATACTTTTATTTATGATGAAGTCTTAGCAGGCGGTGCTGCCATAGATGCGACGGGAGAATGCTTGCCACAAATTTCCATTGATGCATTAAAACAAGCTGATGCGGTTTTATTAGGAGCGGTTGGTGGTCCGAAATATGATAGTCAACCAGCCAATAATCGTCCGGAAAAAGCGTTATTGCGGATTCGTAGTTTACTGGGCTTGTTTGCGAATCTACGCCCTGCTATTCTGTTTCCGCAATTGGCCGATGCGAGTCCTTTAAAACCGGAAATTGTGCAAAAGGGTATTGATTTTGTCGTTGTCCGTGAATTAACAGGTGGTATCTATTTTGGCAAGCATGAAACCATTGGGAATCGTGCTGTCGATGAAATGGCTTATAGTGTCGATGAGATCAAGCGCATTGCGAAAGTTGCTTTTGAAACAGCACAAGTTCGTCATCATAAGGTAACTTGTGTCGATAAGGCCAATGTATTGGATACTTCCAAGTTATGGCGTAAAGTGGTTCAAGAATTAGCAAAAGAATATCCCGATGAGACTTTGAATTTTATGTATGTGGATAATGCAGCCATGCAGTTATGCAAAGATCCAAGTCAATTTGATGTGATCCTTACCGAAAACATGTTTGGCGATATCTTAAGCGATGAAGCCAGTATGTTAACGGGAACCATTGGTACCATTGGTTCGGCTTCTTTGGGATCAACTTCCATCGGCATGTATGAACCTATTCATGGTTCAGCGCCTGATATTGCGGGCAAAGATATGGCCAATCCTTTAGGAACCATCTTGTCGGTGGCGATGATGATGCGTTATTCTTTCCATTTGGAAAAAGAAGCAAAAGATATCGAAAAGGCAGTCCATGCCATCTTAGATCAAGGCTATCGTACAGCGGATATGATGAGCAAAGGAATGAAACAAGTAGGTTGTCAGGAAATGGGCGACTTGGTTGTGAAACAAATTGAAAATAATTGAAAATAATCTGAAAACACCCGTTGACGCGCCATTTCAATGGGTGTATTTTAATTAAGTAATATATATAGGAGGCAGATTTATATGGAGAAGCAAAATATAGATTGGAGCGCACTCGATTTTAGTTATAGAGAAACCGATAAAAGCTACGTATCCAATTTTAAGAATGGAAAATGGGATGATGGTGTTTTAACATCGGATCATACCATCACAATGTCTGAATGTGCAGGTGTCTTACAATATTCGCAATCTGTATTTGAAGGAATGAAGGCATATACTACAGCAGATGGCCGAATTGTTACATTCCGTCCAGATCAGAATGCGAAACGGATGTATGATTCTGCAAAACGTTTGGAGATGCCACCATTTCCACAAGATCGTTTTGTGCAGGCGGTATTAGAAACCATCAAAGCCAATGAAAGTTGGGTACCCCCTTATGGTTCCGGTGCTACTTTATATATTCGTCCTTACATGTTTGGTTCCAGCGCTGTAATTGGTGTTGCACCTGCTGAAGAATATCAGTTCCGTATCCTAACTACACCTGTAGGTCCTTATTTTAAAGGTGGGGCAAAACCCATTCGTTTAAAATTAGCGGAATATGATCGTGCAGCTCCTCGTGGAACGGGTCATATCAAAGCGGGATTAAACTATGCGATGTCTTTGCATGCGATCGTGCAAGCTCATAAAGAAGGATTCAATGAAAATTTGTATCCAGATTCCCGAACACGTACATTGGTTGAAGAAACAGGTGGCGCCAATATCATCTTTATTAAAGGCGATACCTTTGTGACCGTAAAATCGCCAACGATTTTACCTTCTGTCACTCGTCGTTCTTTGGAATATGTTGCAGAACATTATCTAGGATTGAAAGTCGAAGAACGCGAAATTCCTTTAACAGAATTACCAGAATTCGATGAATGTGGTCTTTGCGGAACGGCTGCCGTCATTAGTCCTGTGGGATCTGTCACCAATACGGTGAGCGGTGAAGAAGTTGTCTTTAAATCGGGCATGGAAAAAATGGGTCCTACGATCCAGAAACTGTATGATACATTGACAGGTATCCAAATGGGTACTATTGAAGCCCCAGAAGGATGGATCTTTGAAGTAAAATAAGAAAGAAAGGTCTTGAGATCGTCTCAAGATCTTTTTTTTCGCGTAAAAAAAGAAATGCGAAGATGCATTTCTTTAATTGGTAACCAATTTGACTTTATTTTTGATTTGTTTCGTCATATAAATATTATATTTTTTGGTTTTCAGATCGGGTGTTTCATAGGGTGAATGATCTTTATCAAAGATCCAGATGGCTTGGATACCTTCTTTTTTGGCTAGGGCTTTTCCTTGTTCATAATCCAAACAGAAAAGGGAAGTACTTAAGCCATCCGCTTTTCCGGAATCGTTGGTAATGACTGTGACACTTCGACATTGACTGGCTGGATAGCCGGTATCGGGATCAATGATATGGGCATATCGTTTGCCATTAACCGTATAATATCGTTGATAGTCACCACTTGTGACAATGGTCTTATTTTCATCGGTTTCAAAAGAAACCACCGAATTCTGACTGTCAGGATCTTGAATACCAATGGTCCAGTTTGACCCGTCTGGTTTTGGCCCTAATAAGACAACATTTCCGCCGGCATTGATAAAGCCATTGTGAAGGCCTGCTTTATTCAAGGCTTTTTTGGCTAACTGAGTCGTGTATCCTTTGGCAATTCCACCTAAATCGATCATCATGTCAGGATCGGTAAAAGCAATCTGATTGCCATTGATCTGGATCTTATCCGTACCACCATGGCATAATGCTGTTTGGATTTCTGTATTCGATGGCAATTGACCATCTTTTCCTTCATCATTGCGCTTGATTCCTTCTTCGCGATAGGTATGCCACACGTCCATCACGTTGCCATAGCTGATATCAAATTTGGGACAAATTTCATGGATTTGTAGAGCCAATCGGATGCAATCCATGGTCGTATCATCTACGCTGACAGGGTGTGAGCCAGCTTCGTGATTAATGGTATAAATATTGTTGATTCCTTTATAGGCATGATATTGGTCAAATCGTTTATTATTTTCTCGAAATACTTGTTTTAAGATCTTGGTGTATTTCGCAAAATCTTCTTGGGAACATTGGGCTTGAAACGTGATGGAGGTGTCAAAACCAACATCGGTCAGGGTAATGCTTTGTTGATCTTGTTGGGTTTCTTGACGGGATTGGATGAAAAAAATAACAGATATGATCAATAACAGGAAGCAAGAAGAGAGGATCAACCAGCTTTTTATATTCTTTTTCATGGGGTCATTATAGCTTTTTTGATGGTTTTTGTCGATTGTAAAAGCTTGAACTCCCTGAAAAAATGGATTAATATTAATTTTGATTATAGGAAGGAGAGAAATAGGTCTATGTCATTGTTTTTAGGATCTATGAGGCAACATATCCCTGGACATAAAGAAATGACAGAAAAATCTGATGTTTTGCGTTTGATGCCAAAACAAAATGTATACATTCCATTGGTGCATGGTCGTAGTACAGATAAAGATTTTAATGTCTTAGTGGCTGAGGGAGATGCCGTAAAGGTTGGAACAAAACTTGCTGAAACCAAAGGTGGTTTATATGTTCCAATTTATTCCAGTGTTTCAGGAACATATAAGGGTACACAAAAGCGTATGCACAATTCCATGCGTCCCCAAGTTCATATGGTGATTGAAGCAGATGGAAAACAGGAAAGTGTCCAAGCTTTTGAACCACAAGACTATACCAAATTAAGTCGTCAAGAGTGTGTTGATTTTGTTCAGAAAGCAGGAATTATTGGTCTGGGAGGTGCTGGATTCCCCACATATGTAAAGTATGGAAAGCCTAACGGTGTCGATGTTGTTTTGATCAATGCCGTTGAATGTGAGCCATTTATTACAGCCGATTATCGAAATGTTATGGATGATCCACAAGATCTTGTGACTGGTTGTCTGATCATGAAGAAGATGGCTGAAGTGGATCAAGTATATATTTGTATCAAAGAATCTCACCCTGATTTGATCGAACAAGTAAGAAAGGCTTGTGCCAATGTACAAGGTGTTGATGTGCGTCCCGTCCCAGATGTATACCCAATGGGTTGGGAACGTGTATTAGTTCGTGAAGTCCTTCATAAAGAATATGGTAATTTACCTGCGGAAGCTGGTGCAATTGTCGATAATGCGACAACAGCGATTGCGATGGCGCAGGCTTTTACGCGTGGTCAAGCCATTACGGAAAAGACGGTCACAATCAGTGGAGATGGAATCAAAAAGCCAAGCAATGTTCGTGTTCCCGTTGGTATGCCCGTTAATGAGATCATTGAAGCTTGTGGTGGATATAGCGGCGATAGCGTACGTTTGATTGCAGGTGGGCCTATGATGGGGAAAACCTTGATCAAAGATGAATTCGTCATTGATCGTGCGATGAATGCCATCACGGTATTAAAACATGTCGAAGATGATGCCATTGAATGTTTACGTTGTGGACGTTGTTCGGATCATTGTCCAGCCGGTTTGCAACCGGTTCGTATCAGTATGGCCGTAAAAGCCAATGATGTGGATGAAATGATCAAACGTGGTGCATCGAGCTGTATTGAATGTGGTCTTTGTACTTATGTTTGTCCAAGCCACATCAATGTAACCGAAAATGTGCGAAAGGCAAAACGAGTCATTGCCTTGAAGAAGAAATAGGGAGGGCCAGTTATGAAGTTGAATTTTCATGTCAGTCCAAGTCTGAGAGGTCCTTTAACGACACAACGAATTATGAAGGAATTAACTTGTGGCTTGTTGATCATCTTTGTCTTGGCAGTTATTAATTATACACATTTATATGGAAGTGCCTATGGACTCCAATGTGTTTGGATCTTAGCTTGTTCTTTGGTCACAATGTTTATTTGTGAATATTTATTTGCGAAGATTCGCAAAAGAGATCCGAAAAAAGAAATCAAGCATAGTTTTGGATGGGTTACTGCCATTATTTTGGCTTTGATGATGCCGGTTTCTGTGCCATTGTATGCCGTTATCGTATCGACCATTTTTGCTATTGTATTCGCAAAAATGATCTTTGGTGGATTTGGCCATAATATCTTTAACCCCGCAGCTGTCGGTCGTGCCGTTATCTTTGCCTCTTTTACAGGAGCAACGACCGATTTAGTAACAAGTGCAACACCAACGGCCTATATCAACAATACTTACGGTTGGTTACCTGCCAATGAAAATGTATTGGATGCTTTCTTACAGAATTATGGTGGATGGAAAGGCTTATTCCTAGGAACCTATCCTGGTGCTTTAGGTGAAACATTTACCTTAGCAATCGTGATCATTGGTATTTTCTTGATCGTGCGTAAGATCATTGATTGGCGTGTTCCCGTTGTCTATTTAGGTACGATCTTTGTGATGACTGCGATCATCGCGATCATTACAGGTATTGGTCCTTATCACGGTATTCCTGGTTTCTTATGGTATCCTGTTCTTCATTTATTATTGGGTGGTGTTGTATTTGGTGCATTCTTCATGTTGACGGATCCTGTTACTTCACCAACGAGTGCAGCAGGTCGTACGATTTTTGCCCTGGGTGCTGGTATTTTGACTGTTTTGATTCGTATGACTGGAAACTTGCCAGAAGGATGTCTCTATTCCATCTTATTGATGAACATGATGACACCATTGATCGAAAGTGCTTTGGATGGAAAACAATTGGATATTCTCAAAAAGGCAAAACATGGTTTTATCTATCTTTGCATCGTTGGTTTGGCCTTGACGATTTTTGCGGCTTGTAAAGTACATCCAGTCACAAATCCAAAAGGCGAATCAGAAGCCAAAGTTGTTGAACAAACGGAGGTGGATATTCTATGAATAAGATTGCTCATTTAACGATATTCTTGTCTGTTATTTCGGCAATTGCTGGTGGAGCATTGGCATGGGCCAATAATATGACAGCTCCGGTCATTGCTGCAAACAATTTAAAACAAGAAAAAGAATCATTACAAGAAATGTATCCTGAAGCAAGTTTGAATGATTTCAAACAAGTAAAATTCAAATCGGATTCAACGACGATCAAAAAAATCTATTCTTATAAAGATAAAGTGATCTTTAATATGTCTGTCAGTGGATATAAAGATGGAACGACTTTCTTAGTTTCGATCAATAAAGAGGATGGCAAAATTGATAAATATTTGGGATTAAGCAATGGAGACACCAAAGGCTTAGGATCCAAAGTGCTGGATAAGCCATTCCAGAAAAGTTTGGAAGGTAAGAAAGCTAGCGATCAATTGGATACGATTTCTGGTGCCACCATTTCTTCCAGCGCCGTTACGGCCGGTATCAATGAAGCGGCCGGTTATGTAAAAGATGTAAAGTGAAAGGAGAATCGGTATGAGTAAATTTCAAAGTTTCAAAAACGGACTTTTAAGAGAAAATCCGGTATTCTCTTTGTTCTTAGGTATTTGTTCTACTCTAGCTATCACAACTTCTGTAGATAATGCGATTGGTATGGGTACCGCTGTTATTTTCGTATTGATCATGTCCAATGTGATCATTTCATTATTGCGTAATATCATTCCTGATGAAGTGCATATTCCTGTCTATATCGTCATCATCGCAACTTTGGTTAAGATCGTTCAAATGATGATCGAAGCGTATGCGCCAGCATTGAATCAAAGTTTGGGTGTATTCATTCCTTTGATCGTTGTCAACTGTATCATCTTAGGTCGTGCAGAAGCCTATGCTTGTGATCATGGACCTTTGGATTCAGCCTTGGATGGTCTTGGTATGGGATTGGGATATACCTTAGCTGTATTATCAATGAGTTTGATTCGTGAGATCATTTCTACGGGTGGTTTTAAGATTTCGAACCCATTAAATACATCACAAGTATTCGTGAATGTAAAATTCTTCTCTGACTCTTGGACAATTAGTATGTTCTCCATGCCTGTGGGTGCATTCATCACATTTGCTTGTTTAGCTGCATTTGTTGCTTGGTACAAAGATCATGCGAGCAAAAAGGAACAAGCTACTGCAAAGGAGGCTAAATAATCATGGCTGAATTATTTGGATTATTATTTACCAGTTTGATCATCAATAACGTCATCTTGACACAATTCTTAGGTATGTGCCCATTTATGGGTGTTAGTAAGAAACGTTCCAGTGCGTTAGGTATGGGTGTTGCGGTTGTCTTCGTTATTGTAGTAGCAGCCATTGTGACTTATGGTCTATATTATCTTGTTCTAGTACCATTGGGACTTGAATTCATGGATTTGATCACCTTTATCTTGGTTATTGCCTCTTTGGTACAATTGACAGAAATGTTTATCAAAAAAACAAGTCCCACATTATACAAGAGCTTAGGTGTCTATCTTCCATTGATCACAACCAACTGTGTGGTATTGAATGTATGTTTGGTCAACATTCAAAAGTTATATGATTTCCCACATATGTTGATGTATTCCATTGGTACACCTCTTGGCTTTGCTTTGGTGTTGTATATTTTCTCTACCATTCGTGAACGTTTGGAATTGAGTGATGTGCCTGAATTCTTTAAAGGAAATCCTATCGCATTGATTTGCGCGGCCATTATGTCTATGGCATTTACGGCATTTGCAGGAGTAATTTAATGCGAATCATTGCTGGCATCCTCTTTGTAGGTGCCTTGGTTGCCATCTATATTTGGGCATATCTCAATAATAAAAAGACCCCGTTGCCAAAGGGGTGTGAAAATTTAAAAGCCGATTGTGATGGATGTAAATTAGTTTCTTGCTCTTTACATCCTGATCATGGCAAGAAAAAGGAGGAAATCTAATGGGTACAGCGATCGTTATGATGCTGATTCTTGGTGCGATCCTAGGACTTGGTCTAGGCATTGCGGACAGCAAGTTAAAAGTCGAAGTAGACGAACGTGTTGAACATGTGACGGGAATGCTTCCAGGATATAATTGTGGTGGTTGTGGCTATCCAGGTTGTTCAGGATTTGCAGAAGGCATGGTTTCTGGTGAAGCCGATCATTGGCTATGCAAACCTTCAAAGCCAGACCAAAAAGCAGCCATCATCCAGTATTTGGAAGAAACACCGGGTCCTGATGGAAATACCATTCATGTAAAACCTTAAGCTCATGTTTTTTTGTACAGAAACACATTGTGTTTCTGTATTTTTTTATTCTTATAGGTTGTTGCATTTATTATGATAATTTATCCATAAAAAAACGCGACTATTGTCGCATTTTATGATTTTTTATAGTTGCGGATCCATTCTTCAATTTGTTCACGATCCGGGTCGATATAGATGGTTTTATAGGATTTCATGGTCACAAATCCAACCGGAGCACCTGGTACTTTTTTTAATTGACTGACTGGGCAGTAATCCACAGGAACAGAACTGGACATCTGTCCTTTGGAAAAATAAGCAGCTAACATTGCACACATACGAATCAAAGTTTCATCGGGTCGTTCACATTTACATAAAACATGGGAGCCATGATAGTCTTTGACATGAAACCAAACATCTTTTTTTCGTGATAAATGATGGGTAATGTAGTTATTCTGTAAATTGTTTTTGCCAATGTAGATATCTATATCTTTGACTTGTAGATGCAATACATTGGGCTTATTTTTATGCTTAGCTTGTTTGCGAGAGCGTTTGTGCATCATGACATGGGCATTGATCAATTCTTGGCGTATTTCGAGCGCATCGGTCACATTGCAATGTTGAAGTTGTTCATGCAGCTGTTCAAAATAATCAATTTCTTTTTTACAGGCTTCGATCTGTTCTTGCAAGATCGATTGCGAACGTTTCATTTTATGATATTTCTGATAATATTTATTCGCATTTCCTTTGATGTCTAAGCGCATATCAATAGGAATGCTCACATCTTGACCGGTTTCAAAATCAGGCACATGGACCACTTTTTCTTTTTTGATCTGATGCATGTACGCAAATAAAAGATCACCATATTGTTGATATTTTTTATAATCATAAGATTTTTCTAAACTCATCTGTAATTTAGGTAATTTTTTCTTCGCTTTTTTTAATTCCTTATCGACCGTACGAAAAACATCGCCGCATTGTTCTTTGATGCGAATTTGTTGTTCATTGGCCTGATACAAATGATCCAATCCAATCATCAGTGGATACACTTCTGCTTTTTGGTGAAGATGCGTCAACTCAATGCAATGATAATCATGTGGATATACATAAAGCGATCGACTATTCAATACTTCCTTCAAAATATCTGCGTAGGCTTGTCCATTTGCCATGCGAAATTGGAATTCTTTTGATAATAAAGGGGAAAAGCCATAAATTTGATCCACGAAACTGGTATCCATATCGACCTGTGTGACTTCGGTCGGATTCACTTTTTGTACTTGTTTAGGCAAGACATAGGTGGCACCCGGATGAATGGTCCGTTTGGCATTTTCATAAACGGGGATGCGTTTTAGCGCATCGATGATAATACCTTCTTGATTGACCAAGATCATATTGGCATATTTACCCATGCATTCTACATATAATCTGTTTTGGGTATAATCACCCAATTCATTTCGGCATTGTAGATGAAAACAGAGAACACGGTCATAATGAATTTGTTCAATGGATTCGATCATACATTGTGCACATTGTTTGCGTAATACCATCACAAAGTTTGTTGGTTGGCTCTGTGATGTTTCCGTTTTTTGGGTAATGTAAATACGATTGGTATTAGAATGAACATTGCATACCAATCGAATGGTTCCTGCATTTTTTGTATGTAGTTGAAAAACGATTTCTTCATCGCTTAAATTTTGAATTTTGTTTAATTTACAAGGACAATAGGTTTGTAGCTGTTTGGTGATAGTAAAAAGTAATAAACCATCCATTGCCATAAGATCACCTCGCTAGTCCATATTCTAGCATATTGACAAAATCTTTGACAGACTTATTGTTCATGATACAATAGGAGAAAGAAATGGCTTTAAATTTGGGAGAATTTGCATGAAACGTGGATTATTGATTATATTGAGTGGACCAAGTGGTGTTGGTAAGGGTACAATTCGTAAATATTTTGAAAATGACGAACGATTGAACCTTGCCTATTCAACTTCAATGACAACGCGAAGCCCACGTCAAGGTGAAAAAGATGGTGTCGATTATTTCTTTACGACGAAAGAAAAATTTGAAGAAGCCATAAAAAAGGGAGAGTTGTTGGAGTATGCCGAATTTGTGGGCAACTATTATGGAACACCTTTAAACGAAGTAGAACGGTTACGCAATGAAGGAAAGAATGTTCTGCTTGAAATCGAGGTACAGGGTGCAACACAAGTCCAAAAACGCTGTCCAGATGCTTTAAGCATTTTTATCATTCCACCATCTATGGATGAGTTAGAACGTCGTATTCGTGGTCGTCGCAGTGAGCCAGAAGAAATCATCCAGCAACGCTTGGCAAAGGCTAGTCATGAAATGAAAATGATTCCAAATTATAAGTATATTGTTTGTAATGATGATCCAAAATTAGCAGCCGAATTGATCGAGACGATCATCTTACGACATATGGAATTGGAAGAGAACAAATAGAAGCTTGCAGTTTATTGGAAACTGTGTTATAAAGTAGCTATACGTTAAGAAGGAGTGGGTAAAACCACTCCTTCCTTTTGGAAGGGAGATTCTACATGGATGATCTAAAACAATGGGTCGAACCAATTTTAGCTGAAAATGGATGTCGTTTATATGCACTAGAATGGTTGACCAATGAAAAACCACCGTTACTTCGTATTTCCATCGAAAAGCTGGATGGTCCAGTTGATTTAGATACCTGTGCTATATGTAGTGATGCGATTGGTACAATGCTGGATGCCAAAGATTGGTATGCATCGGAGTATAATTTAGAAGTATGTTCGCCAGGAGCGGAACATGAATTAACAACGGATGAACAAATTCAAGCAGCGATTGGTTCGTATGTCTATGTGAAACTAAAAGATCCAAAACAAGGTATGGATCATGTATTTGGTGATTTGATTTCAGCCAATACAGAATTGATCGTAATTTCGTACAATGTCAAGGGTAGGAAGAAAAAATTCGAAATAGACCGTTCGAATCTCGCATTGATCATGACAGCAGTAAAGGTATAGGAGCAAAAAATGAACATTAGAGTAGATGATTTACAAAAAGCAATTTTAGGTGTTGAATCCGATCGTCAATTATCACCAGAAATTGTGGAGGGTGCTTTAAAAGAAGCTTTAGCAAAAGCGTATCGAAAACATGAAAATATTCCGGATGGTTATGTAAATGTAGTGATTGAAGATGGCAACATCCATATCTGTCCACAGCGTGTTGTCGTTGAAGAAGTAGAAGATGATGCTTTGGAACTTTCTGTAGAAGATGCACATCAAATCGATCCCAATGCAAAAATTGGTGATCTGGTCAATGAACCAGAAGTTGATTTTAAAGAGTTTGATCGTGCCGATGTCAATTTGGCAAAAAGTGTCATGAAGCAAAAAATTCGTGAAGCCGAGAAACAATTGATTTATGAAGAATATCATGATAAAGAAGGCGATATGATCTTAGGTACCGTAGAGACAGTAGAAGCTAAATTTGTTTTGGTCAATATTGGTAAGACTGTGGCTATGTTGCGTCATGTCGATCAAATTCCAACGGAACACTATTATGAAGGGCAAACATTGAATGTCGTCATTCGCGAAGTAAATAAAGAGACAAAAGGAGCACAAGTTCTAGTTTCACGGGCTACTGATGTTTTTGTTCGTCGCTTGTTTGAAAAAGAAGTTCCAGAAATTTATCAAGGTATTGTTGAAATCAAAGCCATCGCACGTGAACCGGGAGAACGGTGTAAAATTGCCGTCTATTCCCATAATGAAAATATTGATCCGATTGGTGCTTGTATTGGTCCTCGTGGACAACGTGTCCAAGCCATCATCAATGAATTAAATGGAGAGAAAATTGATATTTTTGAATGGTCCGATAATATCAGCGTATTGATCCAGAATGCTTTGAGTCCGAGTGAATCTCTTGCCGTATTCCCAAACCCGAATGTAAAAGATGGACTGATCGTGGTCGTACCTGATAATCAATTGTCTTTAGCAATTGGTAAGCGTGGTAAAAATGCACGTTTGGCTGTTCGTTTGACCAATCATAAAATTGATATCAAATCGGTTTCGGAAATGGAAGAGGCTGGTATTGATTATATGGCCTTGGCTCAAGAAATGAATGAGCAATACGAAGAGAAGAAAGCGGCTGAACGTGCGTATAAGCAGCAACAACGCATCGAACAATTAAAGAATGAAGATGAAAATATCGAAACAGTCGATATTGCCGATTTTGATTATGATGATGAAGAAGAAGTCGAATTCGTTCCTGAACAAGAAGATATCGAGCAAGAAGAAGTTATAGAAGAACCACAATCTGTTTCTGAACCTGAACCAGAAGTGGAGAAGGAAGAAGACGAAATAGAGAAGGCCGCTCGAATTGCGAAAGAGCAACGTGGCAAAGAAAGAGCGGTAGAGGTGAATGCATTCCATTCCAAATTCGAAAACTTTGCGGATGCTTCTCATAAAGAAGAAAATGAACCAAAGAAATGGAAGAAAAAACCAGAAGATGTCAAGAAGCAAGACGACGAAGAACAGAAAACAACGGTTAAACAACAATTTGAGCAGATGAAACCGATTTATTCGGAAGAAGAGTTGGCAGAAATCGAAGAGGAAGAAGAATACGAAGATGAAAGCCGTTGGGATGATGATGTCGATTATGAAGATTTTGACAAATATTATGATTAGGAGATCGTATGCGTAAAGTTCCAATGCGAAAGTGTGTTGTTACTCAGGAACGTTTTCCTAAAAATGAATTGATTCGGATCGTTCGTACCCCCCAACAAACAGTTGAGATCGATCCAACAGGAAAGCGCAATGGGCATGGTGCCTATGTTTCAAAACGTAAAGAAACCATTGAAAAGGCCAAAAAAACACATATTTTAGATAAAGTATTAGAGATACATGTTCCTGATGAAATCTATGAAGAATTGATGGAGTTAGTTCATGAATAAAGAAGTCCAGTTATTACAATTGGCCATCAAAGCAGGGAAAACGGTTTCTGGCGATCGATTGATCCCAGCCATTCAATCCCGTGCTGTTTGTCTTGTGTTGATGAATCGTACTTGTGGCAATAATCGAAAGAAAAAATTACGCAATAAATGTGCTTTTTATCAAATTCCTTTGATTGAATGGGATGCTTCCTTATTTGATCAAATTTCGTGGAAAGCAATCAATGCGTATGGCATCACTGATGCTTCGTTTGCCCAAGGTTTTATAAAAGAAAGGACAGGTGACGTTGATGGCATATAAAGCAGTAAAACCACAACATAAAAAAAAGCCAAGTAAACACAACAAGAGTAACAAGCGGAATACGCAACATTCCAATAAGCAACCCGTTCGTAAAAAAAGGGAACCTGAAGTAAAGGAAATCACGTATTCGCAACCATTGACCGTTGGCCAATTGGCGAATTTAATGCATCGCAATAGTTCCGAAATTATTAAATTCTTATTCTTGCTTGGGAATATGTCCACCATCAATACTGTATTATCGGATGATGATATTGAATTAGTTTGTGCCGAATTTAATGTCGAAGCACATAAAGAAGTAGTAATTGAAGAAGATGATATTGAAGATCAATTGGAAAATATCGAAGACGATGAATCACAGCTCGTCAGTCGTCCACCTGTTGTTACGATCATGGGGCATGTCGACCATGGAAAAACAACATTGTTGGATACGATACGAAATACCAATGTAACGGGTGATGAATTTGGTGGTATTACCCAGCATATTGGTGCTTATCAAGTACAAGTTGGTGATCGTAAGGTTACTTTCCTAGATACACCTGGTCATGAGGCTTTTACGGCTATGCGTGCGCGTGGAGCCCAAGTGACAGATATCGTTATTATCGTGGTAGCTGCCGATGATGGTGTCATGCCACAAACCAAAGAAGCCGTCGACCATGCCAAAGCAGCAAATGTCCCTATTGTCGTTGCTGTCAATAAAATTGATAAGCCCGGTGCGAATCCAGATCGCGTGATGAGTGAAATGGCGGAATTAGGTGTCATGCCGGAAGAATGGGGTGGCGAAACCATTTTCCAGAAAGTATCTGCCAAGACGGGCGAAGGGGTCCATGAATTATTGGAAACAATGTTGTTAGTTGCCGATATGCAGGAACTCAAAGCCAATCCCAATACCAATGCTTCCGGAACAGTTATTGAAGCAAAATTGGATAAAGGGCGTGGACCGGTTGCGTCACTATTGGTACAGCGTGGTACCTTGCATGCCGGTGATAGT
This sequence comes from Absicoccus sp., assembly GCF_034090965.1. NCBI lineage: Bacteria > Bacillati > Bacillota > Erysipelotrichia > Erysipelotrichales > Erysipelotrichaceae > Absicoccus > Absicoccus sp. The sequence goes on from NZ_JAXDRQ010000023.1 coordinate 22,229, forward strand.
GTTGTCGTTGGTACCGCCTATGGTCGTATTCGAAAGATGACCAATGATAAAGGAAAAGAAATCAAATCGGCTGGTCCAAGTATGCCAGTTGAGATCATTGGTTTGAATGAAGTTCCTCGTGCTAGTGATGTCTTCATGGCTTATGATACCTATAAACAAGCCCAGAGCATTGCACAAACACGGGAAGAAAAACAAATTGAAAAAGAACGAAATGCTTCCAGTGCCATGTCCTTGGAAGATCTAGCTCGTAAGATTTCAGAAGAAGACATGAAAGAAATCAATGTCATCATCAAAGCCGATGTACAAGGTTCAGCGGAGGCTTTGGCTGCTTCGATGGAAAAATTAGAAGTAGATACCGTTAAAGTCAATGTCATTCGATCCACCGTGGGTACGATTTCAGAATCCGATATCATGTTGGCCAGTGCTTCCAATGCCATTATTTATGGTTTCAATATTCGTCCGACCGCTGCGATTCGTAAGAAGGCTGAAGAAGAAGGCGTTGAGATTCGTCTTCATAACATCATCTACAAAGCATTGGAAGAATTAGAAGGGGCCATGAAAGGTATGTTGGCACCGGTATATGAAGAAGTTGTGATTGGTCAAGCGGAAGTGCGTGAGACCTATCGAGCTTCCAAAGTCGGTACGATTGCTGGATGTAAAGTAACGGATGGTGTTGCGAAACGGGATGCCAAAGTTCGCTTGATTCGTGATGGTATTGTCATCTATGATGGTAAGCTCGGCTCGTTACAACGATTTAAAGATGCGGTCAAAGAAGTACAGACTGGTTATGAATGTGGTATGACCATTGAAAACTTCAATGATATCAAAGTGGGTGATATCTTTGAATTGTACGAAGATCAAGAGGTTGAACAATAATTGCTATGTCACTCAAAAGAGAACGATTGGATATGATCATTCAACGAGAGATTTCGAACATCTTACAGTTTGATTTAAAAAATCCTAAATTGGGATTTGTGACGGTAACGGATGTGCAATGTTCAAAAGATTTATCGGTGGCAAAAGTCTATGTCTCTTTTCTTGGTAAACAAGAAAGAAATGATGCAGGTTTACGTGTTTTGGATCATTCGAAGGGATATATTCGTACGGAACTTTCGAAACGATTAAAGATTCGTAAAACGCCTGAACTTGTATTTATTCAAGACAAGAGTTTGGAACAAGGAAATCGCATTGAAAAGATCTTACATGAAATTGGTGAGGAATAGTCTTTGAGCTATTCCTTTTTTTGTGTATATTTTAGATATGAGCATATTGGGTATTGGACAATCGGTATATGATATGGTTTTGCCTGTTGATCATATACCAGAAAATGAAAAAATACGTATTTATCATAGTGTATCTTGTATGGGCGGTCCGGTTTCTTGTGCAATGTATGTTTGTGGAAAATGGCATGCGGATACACACATCATGACACGAGTTGGGAATGATGTATGGGGTAAAGAAATCATAAAAACTTTACAAGAAGTGAATATCGATGTTTCTAGTATGGTGATTGATCCATCTATCACCACTTCGCAAAGTCATATTTTAGTATTTCCTTCGGGAGATCGTACGATTTTAAATGTACCGATTCAAAAGGAATCAAGTATGGAGCCTATGTGGCCAGACCAAGTCGATGTGATCTTAATGGATGGTCATGAAGTGGAATGGTGTAAAGAGGCTATGAAGCGTTATCCGTCTGCCATTACGATACTGGATGGCGATAAATATAAGCCAGAAACAGAGGATTTGATTCACCAGGTGGATTATTTAATTTGTAGCCAGCAATTTACAAATATGTTGGATATTCATTCTTATCATGAACTAGCAGCATTAAATCCTTCCAGTATTTGGACACAAGGATCGAAGGGATGTATCTATCAAAATCAAGTATATCCAAGTTATCCCTGTAAGGTGATGGATACAACAGGAGCTGGTGATGTTTTTCATGGAGCTTTTGCGTATGGTATGGATTCTGGATTTGATATTCCTTCTTGTATTCGCATATCGAATATGGCTGCAGCGATGGTTTGTGAGGGACTGGGTGGCGTTCTTTCGGTACCAACATGGGAATCCGTTAATGAACGGTTATCTATTTGTGAAAAAAATCGCAAATAATTTGTGAAAATATTGACAAGGCTATTCTTTTATGGTAATTTTAAACACGTAAAATGATTATATACGGAGGTAAATCATGGAAACAAAAGATGTAGTCATTGTCAGTGCATGTCGTACTGCCATTGGTAAATTCTTGGGTGAATTTAAGAATATTTCTGCCCGTGAATTAGCTATCGAAGTTGGTAAAGAAGCTATCAAACGTGCTGGTATTCAACCAACGGATGTAGATGAGATCGTTATGGGTCAAGTATACGGTGGTATGCAAGGTTCATTACCAGCTCGTCAAGTATCGATGCGTATTGGTATGTCTAAAGAAAGTAACGCAGTTACTGTAAACCAAAACTGTGCATCTGGTATGCGTGCATTGGAAATTGCATGTAACGATGTACAATTAGGAAAAACGGAAATTGGTTTGGTTGTTGGTGCCGAAAATATGACACAAGCTCCATTCTTGTTGCCAAAAGCACGTATGGGATATCGTATGGGAAGTATTCCTTCAGCTGGCCAAGCTGAAATGTATGATTCATTGTTGCATGATGCATTATATGATGAATTATCTCAAGGACATATGGGATGTACAGCTGATAATGTTGCTAAATTATATGGAATCACTCGTGAAGAATGTGATGAATTAGCCGTTATGTCACATTCACGTGCATGCAAAGCAACAGATGAAGGTAAGTTCAAGGATGAAATGATTCCAATTATTGAACATACACGTAAAAAAGGTGATATCGTTCATGATACAGATGAACATATGATTCGTGGATGCAACATGGAAACAATTTCAAAATTGCGTCCTGTATTCAATAAAGATGGTGTAACGACAGCTGCCAATGCTTCTGGTATCAATGATGCTGCCGCTGCTGTTATTGTTATGTCAATGGATAAAGCCAAAGAATTAGGTATCAAACCAATGGCTAAAATGATGTACATCTGTGGAAAAGGTGTAGATCCTAAATACATGGGTCTTGGACCTGCTGTTGCAATTCCAAAGTGCTTGGATGCTGCCGGTGTTAAATTCGAAGATGTTGATTACTGGGAAGTAAACGAAGCGTTTGCTGCTCAATTCATTGGTGTAGAAAGAAAATTGAAAGAAGATTACGGATATATCGTAGATCGTAACAAAACGAACTTGAATGGATCAGGTATTTCTTTAGGACACCCTGTTGGATGTTCCGCATTGCGTATCACAGTTACGTTATTGTATGAAATGATTCGTCAAGATGCCAAGATTGGTTGTGCTAGCCTTTGCGTTGGTGGTGGACCAGCTATGGCCGGTTTGTGGACACGCGATTTCGACTAATCAAAACAGAAAGAAGATAGGTGAATGCTTATCTTCTTTTACTTGTAAATAAATTCACAAAGTCATTGACTACCGAATGCATTCTCGGTACAATTACATCGTATGAATGGGATTTCATACCAAATTTGAAGTTGAACAATAAGGAAAGGAGAACTTTAAATTTATGGATTTCAATTTTACAGAACAACAACAAATGATGCAAACGTTGTTCAGAGAAGTTGCTGAAACTGTCGTTAAAGATAACGCAGCGGATGTAGACGAACAAGAAAGATTCCCTAAAGAAAACGTAGAAGCTATGCGCCAAGCAAAGATGTTGGGAATCCCATACCCTCGTGAATATGGAGGAGCTGGTGCTGATTATCTAAGCTATATCTTAGCTGTTGAAGAATTAGCTAAAAAATGCTGTACAACATCTACGGTATTAAGTGCACATACTTCATTAGGTACTTGGCCAATTGCGGCTTTTGGTACAGAAGAACAAAAAGCAAAATATTTAACTGACCTTTGCACAGGTAAGAAGATTGCTGCCTTTGGTTTAACCGAACCAAATGCCGGTACCGATGCTGCCGGTCAACAAACAACAGCTGTTTTAGATGGTGATCATTATATCTTGAATGGTACAAAGATCTTCATCACAAATGCTGGAGAAGCAGATGTTTATATTATCTTCGCTATGACAGATAAAACAAAAGGAAATCATGGTATTTCTGCTTTCATCGTTGAAAAAGGATGGGAAGGATTCACATTCGGTCTTCATGAAAAGAAATTAGGTATTCGTGGTTCTGCTACTCGTGAGTTGATCTTCAATAATGTAAAAGTACCAAAAGAAAACTTGTTAGGAAAAGAAGGACAAGGATTCAAGGTTGCGATGAAGACATTGGATGGTGGTCGTATTGGTATCGCCGCACAAGCTGTTGGATTGGCACAAGGTGCAATTGATGAAGCCGTTCCTTATGTAAAACAACGTAAACAATTTGGACGTCCTATTGCTCGTTTCCAAAACACGCAATTCCAATTGGCAGATATTCAAACCAAAGTAGATGCAGCTCGTTTGTTGGTATACAAAGCTGCAATGGCTAAAGAAACGGGTCAGCCTTATACGGTATTAGCTGCAGAAGCTAAATTATTTGCATCCGAAACAGCTATGGAAGTAACTACAAAGGCTATCCAATTATTAGGTGGTTATGGATATACTCGTGACTTGCCAGTTGAAAGAATGTTCCGTGATGCTAAGATCACTGAAATCTATGAAGGTACTTCTGAAGTACAAAGAATGGTAATTTCAGGATCGATGTTACGATAAGAAAGGATTGAATACTCATATGAAAATCGTTGTTCTAGAAAAACAAGTTCCCGATTCAACAGAAATCACAGTTGATAAAAAGACTGGTGCATTGGTTCGTGATGGTGTTCCTGCAATTACGAACCCCGATGATCTAGCTGGTTTGGAAGCTGCATTGGAAATTAAAGATAAAAACCCAGACACTGAAGTTGTCGTTATGACTATGGGATTGCCAAAAGCTGCCGATATGTTAAAACAAGGTGTAGCTATGGGCGCTGACAAAGGTGTCTTATTAACAGACCGTGTATTAGGTGGATCTGATACATGTGCTACAAGTATTGCTTTGGCTGCTGCTTTGAAAAAAGTAGGATTTGATCTTGTCATTGCTGGTCGTCAAGCCATTGATGGTGATACAGCTCAGGTTGGACCTCAAACAGCTGAACGTTTAGGAATCCCTCAAGTTACCTATGTCGATGAGATCATTGATGTCAATGATGAATCCATTACGGTCAAGAAATCATTGGAAGATGTTGAACAAATCGTTAAGGTTAAATTGCCTTGTGTCATCACAACATTATCCGAAATGAATACACCTCGTTATATGCAATGTGACAATATCGTTGACTTATGCAAAGAAAACAAAATTGAAACATTAACAAATGCAGATTTAGGTGTAGATCCAAACCGTGTTGGTTTCAAAGGTTCACCTACATCGGTAAAAACAACTTTCACAAAGGATGTTACCGATAAGACGGAAACATTTACATTATCAGAGCAGGAAACTGCAGATATGATTGCTAAAACTTTGAAAGAAAAGCAAATCATTACGAAGTAGGAGGGAAGAAACAGAATGGCTCGATTTGAAGAATACAAAGATGTCTTCGTTTTCGTTGAACAAGAAAACGGAAATGTAGCTGAAGTAAGTTATGAACTTATTTCAGAAGCAAGAAAACTAGTTGCTTCTATTCCTGAATTCGGATACAAAGTAGTTGGTGTATTGCTTGGAGAAAATGTAAAAGACAAAGCACAAGAAGTAATCGCTCATGGTGCAGATAAGGTTATCGTTGTTGACGATCCTCTTTTGAAAGATTATTCTACCCAATTTTATGCAGATGCATTAACACAAGTAGTCAATGCTTATAAACCAGATGCTATGTTAACAGGTGCCACTCCATTGGGACGTGATCTAGCTCCACGTGTAGCTGCTCGTTTAAATGTTGGTTTGACAGCTGATGCTACAAAGATCGAAGTCGATATTGATTATGCAAAAGAGACAGGCGAATCATTATTAGATGTTACTCGTCCAACTTTTGGTGGTAACTTATTCGGAACGATCGTTTGTAAAGATACGCGTCCACAAATGGCTACAATTCGACCAAAAGTCTTTGAATTAGCTCCAGTTGACGAATCTCGTCAAGGTGAAGTTGATGAATTCAAACCAACTTGGACAACAACTGAACCACAAGTATTTGTTGAAAAGGTAATCGAAAAAGTGAAATCTGATGTAGATATCACAAAAGCTGACATCTTAGTTGGTGCTGGTCGTGGTGCAGAAAACTGCTTGGATTTAGTTCAACAAGTTGCTGATGAATTAGGTGGTGTTGTATGTTGTACACGTGCCGTTGTTGAAGATGGATACATGGATAAGAGCCGTCAAGTTGGCCAAACAGGTAAGACCGTACGTCCTTCCTTATATATTGCTTGCGGTATTTCGGGTGCCGTTCAACACTGTGCAGGTATGGACAAATCTGACTTGATCATTTCGATCAACCGTGATCCTCAAGCTGAAATCTTTACAATTTCTAACATGGGATTTGTTGGTGATGTAAACAAAGTTCTTCCTTTGTTAGTACAATCCATCAAAGACGCAAAATCAGAGTAAAGGAGATCAAAATACATGAGTAAAATTGGTGTTATTGGTGCCGGTACAATGGGTCAAGGCATTGCTCAAGCCTTTGCTGCTGCTGGTAACCAAGTCACAGTATGTGATATTAAAATCGAATGGGCACAAAATGGTATCAATAAAATTGGTGCAAAATTAGATAAACTTGTTTCTCGCGGAAAAATTGCCGAAGATGCTGCCAATGCAATCAAAGCAAATTTAACGGCTGGTGAATCGGATTATTCAGGATTAGCTGATGCGGACTATGTTGTGGAAGCTGTCTTGGAACAAGTAAAAGTAAAACAAGATTTATTCAAAACATTAGATGGTATTTGTAAAGATTCTACAATCTTCTGCTCCAATACATCAAGTTTATCCATTACAGAAATCGCTAATGGTGTTAAACATGAAGTAATTGGTATGCACTTCTTTAACCCAGCTGATCGTATGAAATTGATCGAAGTTATCCGTGGTGGTGCTACAAAAGACGAAACCGTACAAGCTGTTAAAGAATTATCTGAGCAAATTGGTAAGACACCAGTTGAAGTAAATGAAGCACCTGGTTTTGTTGTAAACCGTATTTTAGTCCCTTTGATCAACGAAGGTGTATTCGTATTACAAGAAGGTGTTGCTAGTGCTGAAGATATCGATACAGCCATGAAGTTGGGTGCTAACCATCCAATGGGACCACTTGAATTAGGTGATTTGATTGGTTTGGATATCGTATTGGACGTTATGGATGTTCTTTACAACGAAACAGGCGATTCTAAATATCGTGCATGTACATTATTAAGAAAAATGGTTCGTGCCGGTAAATTAGGACGTAAAACTGGCGAAGGATTCTACAAATATAACTAATTGTAGATTGGATCGAGGTGGGACATACATTCCACCTCTTTTTTAGAAAGGATATAATAAATATGGAAAACGTATTATTTGAAAAACAAGGACACGTATCGATCATTACGATCAATCGTCCCAAAGCATTAAATGCCTTAGCAACAGCTGTACTAAAAGATCTTGAAGAAGCTGTCAAAACCGTAGAAGAAGATATGGATACATATGCCCTGATCATCACTGGTGCTGGATCCAAGAGCTTTGTTGCCGGTGCCGATATCGTTGAAATGAAAGATAAGACAGTCGAAGAAGCAGCAGAATACAGTGGATATGGAAATAGTATCTTCCGTCGTATCGAACAATTGCATTGTCCTGTTATTGCTGCTGTCAATGGATTCGCTCTTGGCGGTGGATGTGAATTAGCCATGTCATGTGATATTCGTCTAGCGAGTGAAAATGCTGTATTTGGACAACCAGAAGTAGGTCTTGGTATTACTCCAGGATTTGGTGGTACACAACGTTTAGCTCGTTTGATTCCTACCGGTATTGCCAAAGAAATGATTTATACAGCGCGCAATATCAAAGCCGATAAAGCAAAAGAAATTGGATTGGTCAATGATGTAGTTGCATCCGATGATTTGATGGCTACAGCCATGAAACTTGCCAATCGTATTGCGGCTAATGCGCCAATTGCCGTAGCTCATTCAAAAAAAGCCATCAATGAAGGACTTCAACAAAATATCGATGATGCCGTGAAATTAGAAGTATCTGAATTCTCGGAATGCTTCAAGACCGAAGATCAAAAATATGGTATGGAATGCTTTGTCAATCGTGTCAAAGACAAAGAATTCAAGAATAAATAAGGATGGCGATACATATGGATTTTGCAGCTGAATATGCCGCTAAATTAACAACGGCGGATCAAGCCGTTCAATGTATCCATAGTGGTGACTGGATCGACTATGGATTTGGTCTTGGCATTGTTGATACATTGGATAAAGCCTTGGCAAAGCGTATGCCTCAATTGGAAGATGTGAAGATTCGTGGTGCCATTTTGTTGAAACGACCTGCCATCTTCGATATTGAAAACGCTCCCGCTCATTTTTGCTGGAATTCATGGCACATGTCCGGTATTGAACGAAAAGCATGCATGGAAGATATCGCTTACTACAATCCCATTCGTTACTCGGAATTACCAAGTTATTGCTTATATGAAATCGATGATATTCAAGTAGCCATGTTCCGTGTTGCACCCATGGATTCATTTGGGTATTTCAATTTTGGACCCAATGCATCGCATCAATATGCCATTCTAGAGCGAGCCGATAAAGTGATCGTTGAAGTAAATACAAATATGCCTCGTTGTTTAGGTGGATGGGGCACAGGTGTTCATATTTCAAAAGTTGATATGATCGTTGAAAGTGATAATGCGCCTCTAGAAACAATTCCTAAGGGTGGAAAACCATCTGAAGTAGATCAAAAGGTTGCCGAATTAATCGTCAATGAAATTCCTGATGGAGCTTGCTTACAACTTGGTATTGGTGGCATGCCCAATGCAGTAGGTGCCTTGATTGCCAAATCGGATCTGAAACATTTAGGTGTACATACTGAAATGTATGTGGATTCTTTTGTAGATATGGCTCGTGCAGGCAAGATCGATGGATCGAAAAAGAACTTAAATCCAGGTCGACAAGTCTATGCGTTTGGACAAGGTAGTAAGGAAATGTATGATTATCTCAATGATAATCCAGAATGTATGATGGCTCCGGTTGATTATACCAATGATCCTCGTACCATTTCCCAAATTGATAACTTTATTTCCATCAACAATACGGTAGATATTGATTTATTTGGTCAAGTGAGTGCTGAAAGTTCTGGTATTCGTCAAATCAGTGGGGCTGGTGGCCAATTAGACTTTGTGTTAGGGGCTTATTTATCAAAAGGTGGTAAATCTTTTATTTGTTGTTCAAGTACATTTACCAATAAAAAAGGTGAGACATTCTCTCGTATTTTACCAATCTTACATCCAGGATCGGCGGTTACGGATACTCGTGCCAATACGCACTATGTCGTAACCGAATATGGTATGGTCAATCTAAAGGGTAAAAGTACTTGGGAGCGTGCGGAAGGATTGATTTCGATCGCACATCCAGATTTCCGTCAACAATTGATCGAAGAAGCAGAAAAAATGCATATTTGGCGGAAACATAATGCCCATGTCAATGTCTAACTATTATTATACGGCTATATGATATAGCCGTTTTTCTATGTTATACTATAGGATGAAAGGAGGAGTCACCATGTTATATTTTAGAAATGACTATCAAGTTGGATGTATTCCTGAAATCATTGATGCATTAAAGGCCAAGGACTCCCATCCATATATGCCCTATGGGCAGGATGAAGAATGTCAAAAAGCCAAAGATATACTGCAATCGAAAATGCCCGATGTTCATATTGATGTTCATTTTGTAAGCGGAGGCACAATAGCGAATGCCACAATTTTTAAGGCCATCTTAAAACCATATGAAGCTGTGATTGCTTGTAAGACCGCTCATATTTCAACAAGAGAAGCCGGTGCCATTGAAGCAACCGGCCATAAAGTCATCATCGTAGATGATAACGATGGAAAAATTACGCCATCAGCTATTGAAAAAACATTCAATCAACATATGTTAGGATATGGCATGATGGTCTACCCGAAAGCCGTTTTTATTTCGAATGCAACCGAAATGGGAACCATTTATTCCGAAGATGAGCTCCATGCCATTCATGATAAATGTAAAGAATTAGGTTTATATTTGATCCTCGATGGAGAAAGATTGGGTGTTGCTTTGATGTCAGGTGTGGGATATACATTAAATGATATCGCAAAGTTATGTGATATTTTTACAATTGGTATTTCCAAAAATGGAGGTTTATTTGGTTCCGCCATTCTTATCACAAATCCTGCATTAGAAGATGGATTTCCTTTTGTGATGAAACAAACGGGAGCAATGATGGCAAAATCCTGGTTAATTGGTTTACAATTTCAAGTTTTATTCCAAGATGATAAATTTTATCAAATAGCCAAGCATGAGGATGAATTATCGGTTCAATTGCAGAATGCTTTACATAATTTAGGTTATCCACTCTTGATGAAAGCCTACACCAATCAAGTCTTTCCAATCTTGACCAATGAACAATTCGAATACTTATCGGAAAAGGTCGATTTTGATATTTGGGACGAATGGGAAGGGCAATACATTATTCGCTTGGTGACAGGATTTACCACAACGCAACAACATATCAACGATTTATGTGAAGCGCTCAAAGAGACCGCAAAAATCAAAAAATGACCAATCTCTCATTCTAGATTGGTCATATAGGTCCAGCCAAGGATACCATTCTTTTTAATTTGGGCTTTATCTTCATAGGTGCATACCAATTTAACGGTATCACCTTTTTTTAATGGCATTTCATAGGTCGTATATTCATTCGCCTTGCCATGTTGAATAAAAGCATTGGGTACCCAAAATTTTCGTTTCAAATACGCATTATACACAAGCGAATGTGTAGAGCTCTTTTGCAGAATATCTACTTTTCCTTCATTCCATGTAATAAAAATAGGCAATTGAAAACCAGGGTCTACATCTTGGATGACTTTTTTCTCTGGTAATTCATCGATGGATTCGGTTTGAATGGTATGACCATCAAATATAAGCGCATTCAATTGCCCAGACTGCTTTTTTACGATATTTCCACCATCGATACTATATACATTCATCTTTGAATCATAGATTGGATCAAAATTCGCAATATGATGACAATATTCGGTAACAGGCATATGACCTACGACAACTCGCTTGGGAAAATAAACATTGCGCTTTAAAAAGAAAGATTGATTGATCACTTCTTTAAAATCGGAACCGTAATGATCGGGATCGACCAAAGCAGCATGTGCATAGATCGTATCGGGGGTTTCAATGACATGGGGAAGATCATTCACAAAACTTAATTCTTTTAAAAAATGAGTCCGCATCATTTGACAATACGCTGCCATATCCACCTCTTCATGAAAGGTATATTGAATTTCGGCTTCCATTTCATGAAGGACACTGGCTTTACGCATGAGCAATATATAACGCAAAAAATCCAATCGATACGAATATAAGACATTCTTACAGGTAAAATCACAATTTCCCATCAATACATGAACATCTTCCGTTTCAACTTGATGCATGATGTATCGCAAAAGCAGAAGATTTTTTGGTCCTTTTTCAATAAAATCACCCACTAAGATCAATCGATCGTGATTGGGTTGGTAATGGATCTTTTTTAAGAGAGCCAAATATCGATCGTAATTTCCATGAATATCACTGATCGCAATGGTACGGCCTAACGTGGAATCTAATTTTTTTACTTTGACAGATCGGTCCATAAAAATTCACAAATTGCTGGGATTTCGGCCTCCCAGTCCCTTTCACAATGTTCGCCCTCTGGTTTCACATGAAATGTGATTCGATGGCCATTTTGACTTAGTAAAGTTGCTAGATCAAGAATATCTTTGGTTTCTTCCACAAAGCCATGTGCGCCTATTTCTTTTGCACCCCAAGAGAAATAAAAATCAGTCGATTTTCTGATTTTTGTATTTTGGGTATCGCGATACAGTTGATCGATCATCGGTAAAAAATAAGGGGATACACATACGGCCTTTGCGTAGATGGCACTATATTTCATGCCTGCATAATAGGCCATCAAGCCACCACAACTCGATCCGCCAATCCATGTATTTTTTCGATTGGAAAGAGTCGGATAGTTTTTATCAATGAAAGGTTTTAAAGTTTGGGTGAAAAATTCCATGGTCTTATCGCCCCATCCTTCAAAATCTTGTTCGATACCTGGTGCATAAAATGAATAAGGACTGTATTCACTTAATCGATCATTATTATGATGCGAACATTCTTGACCGACAACGATACATTCTCTATGTAAACGTTCTAAATTGTCTCCCATTCGCCAAGATCGTCCATAGGTAGCTTCTTGGTCGAAAAATAAATTGTGTCCATCAAACATGTATAAAACCGGATACCGTTTATTTGTATCCGGCACATAGACATGAATGGTCCGATTTTCATGAAAAGGAGGCATATAACATTCAAATTTTTGATACATGATCAACTCTCCTTTGTTTCTAATGCTTTCTTAAAGAATTCTGAGCGAGATTTTGCATCGGAAAAGCGAGCAATAATGGCTTCATCTCCCATAGCAGTGGCAAAAGCAGGCGATAAATAGACGGTTTGGATCCATTCATCGGGAAATAAGTCCTTGATTTCGTTGGCAGAGTATTTATATTGGATGCTATTTCGACGACCAGCAAAACCAGCTGAAAATCGTTTTAATTTGGAGTACGAAGCTTGTTGGGTCAATAAAACTTCGGCCCAGAGATCATACACATCCAGATTACCAGCATAATTCATTAAATCGGGAGAAAAGCCTCCGGGAGGACGAAAATTCAATTCCAATCCAATGACATCTCCTTTTTTGCCGAGATTGGCTTGGTCTTTTCGTAAACGAAAATATTCACCATGAAAAAACCGGTTTTTGATGCCAAAAGCATGAACAACTCTTTGAGCAATGTCTTGTTCTTTTTGATCGATCTTAAATTCCGTATAACAACCTATACTTAAATGATATACAACGCTATCCATGACATTGCCCACATATTGCAGGGAATTGAGATATCGAATGGTACCATCTGCATCCGCAATTCCGTCTAACGTAAAAATATCCCCATCCACAAATTGTTCGATGATCATTTGGTATTGTTTGGTCATCGCATAGATTTTTTTCAATTCATGAATACCATCAATTTGATAGGTAAAACTAGCACCCACACCATGATCGGGTTTTAATACAACGGGATAGCCCACTTCATCAACAAAATCCATCGCATCTTGTAGCGAATGCACCAAAGCATAGCGCGCCGTTTTTAATCCTGCTTTTTCATAATATTTTTTCATCGCTGCCTTGGATTGATATTCGGTGATGGTTTTAAAATCAAATCCAGTGGTTACATGGAAATCATCGCGTAGACGTGCATCCAATTGCATCCAAGCCTCATTATTGGATTCGATCCAATCAATCTTGCCATATTTAAAAGTAAAATAGCCGCAAGCTTTTAATATGGCATCATAATCATAGAAATTATCAACCACGTAGCATTCATCTACATTGGCTTTTAAATCATTGGATAAACTATCATACGGTTGATCAACAATGGCTAGAACGGTAGCTCCGTATTTTTTTAATCCTCGACAAAACATCCAATAATGTTCTGGATAATTTGGACTGATAAACACAAAATTCATAAACTACCTTCTTTCCAAAAGTGCATGCTGTATAGCTAGGATCGTTTTCGCATCGATAATTTTCCCATCTTGGATCCATTTCTGGGCAGTTGCTAAATCGATCCACATCGTTTCAATGTCTTCATCGGGATCACAATCCAGCTTGATTTTTGCCGGGGCCGGATCGATGGCTTCATAGATCCAAATTTTCTCATCACAAAATCCAGGTGTCGACACCATAGTCAAAATGGGTTTCAACTTTTTGGCGGTAAATCCAGTTTCTTCATTGAGTTCACGCATACCGGCTTCATACGGATCTTCGCCATATTCCAATTTTCCAGCCGGAATTTCGATGGTCTTTTGATCAATGGCGGGTCGCATTTGCGAAACAAGTAAAAGTTTGTTGGCATGGATCAAAAGAATACCAACACCTCCTGGATGATGAATGATATCTCGTTGCACTTGCATGCCATTGACCATGACTTGTTTTTGTGTCAATGTAAAAATAACACCTTGATAAATTTCTTTTTCTTTCATAGAAATCACGAATCCTTTTCTTGCGATATATATAGGACAAAACCACGAGCAATGGCGGTCGCAATCTTATCTTGGGTCGTTTCGTTTGTTAGTGCAGACATATCTTCCGTATTGCTTGTATAACCAACTTCCAATAAGATTGCGGGGATTTTTTGATTGGTCAAAATGGGAAAATTCTCATAATGATCCGAATCGAGTCCTTGATAATCTGTATAATTTATGGATTCAAGTTCTTCCGCAATATCGGAACTTAAATCGATCAGTTTGGCATTTTGCTGGGTCATGATCGAAAAACCTTTCTGCAAGGTATCGGTATCATTGGTCGTTGTGACGGATAATAAATAATTTGCTTTATCACTGCGAGCAAGCGAGAGTCGTTCATCATTGGATAATGTGGTTGAATCTTGGCGGGTATAGACAACCTGGAAGCCCGAATCTTCTAATTTTTTTCCGATGGCTTCTGCCATGGCTAAATTTATATCCTGATCCGAACCACTTTGGGAAGCAGCATCTACACAAATTGTAATATTTTTGACGTCCGCTTTTAATTCAATGGTATCATTAGTAGCTGGTGTTCCTGTAGTTGTATTTGTCGGAACCCGTTGATCGCCTTGGGATAGATGTCCTCGAATATTGGGTTGGACGATCAAGGCTAGAAAAACCGCGAATAACAGATAAATCAATGTTTTTTTCATGTCCTCATTCTATCACACATTTTGTGTTGTAATATATTTTTAACCTAAAATTTGTTATACTCATTGAGGTGATAAAATGAAGTTTCATGTATCAATTGAACAATTCGATGGTCCATTGGATCTCATGCTCCATTTGGTCAAAGAAAACAAATTGGACTTATTTGATTTAGATATGGATGTATTGGCCAGTCAATACATCGATTTTATTCATGAGATGCAAACGCTCCATTTAGAGATAGCAAGTGAATATCTCGAAGAATTAGCTTCTTTGATCGAATACAAATCACGTAAATTGTTACCACGTGAAAAAGTCGAAGTGGAAGAAAAATACGAAGAAGATCAACGTGAACACTTAGTGCAACGGTTATTAGAATATCAACAATACAAAGAAGTCACCGAAACTTTAAAATTGGATTATGACAAGCGACAACAACATTTTACGCGTCCAGCTTCTTCCTTGATCGAACAGTGGCAAAAGAAAGTCGAGCAAGGCCCTTTACAGGATCAATCGGTCTATGAATTGATGAAAGCGATGCATCGCGTGATGAAACGACACATGATCTTAGAACCCTATGAAACAAAGGTAACCATCAAAGAACTATCCGTAGAAGAACGTGTAGACCAAATTCAACAACGCATGGCAACCATCTCGGATCCTGTGTCCTTTGCGATGTTATGCCAAGATTGTACCAATTTACATATGATCATTGTTACGTTTTTAGCCATTTTAGATTTGATTCACCAACGATGGTTCGTTTATTTACATAAAGAAGATACGGACGATATTTGGGTCATGAAAGGAAATATCGATGAATAATCAAAAAGCATTGATTGAAGGATTAATTTTTTTAGCTGGAGAAGATGGTTTGACCATCGAACAGATCCAACATGCGCTTGGACAAGAAGATAAACAGTCGATCTATAAAGATATGGATACATTAAAACGAGAATACCTTCGCATGGATCGAGGAATCGAATTGGTAGAATATGCGCATCGCTACAAGATCGTAACAAAAGAATTCGTATATCCCTATGCCGAAACTTTGTTTCAACAAGAAAAACCGGTTCATTTATCACAAGCAGCTTTAGAAACCTTAGCGATCATTGCCTATCGACAACCAATCACACGTGTTGAAATCGAAGATATTCGTGGTGTTGGTTGTGAAGTAATGTTAAAAAAACTGCAAGCGCGTGGTTTAATTGAGACAAAAAGTCACTTAGATACGGTGGGAAAACCATTATTATATACGGTTACTGATGCTTTTTTAGACGCCTTTCAATTAGAAACCTTAGATGAATTGCCAGAATTGCCAGAACATCAACAAGAGGATGATTTGTTTCATGAGGAATAGATAGGAGGACAGGAATGGAACGACTACAAAAACGAATGGCCCAAGCCGGCCTTTGTTCAAGACGAACAGCCGAAAAATGGATTTTAGAAGGACGTGTCAAAGTCAATGGGGTTGTTTGTACAACTTTGGGCACCCAAGTTTCTGGTGATGATGTCGTGGAAGTGGATGGACATCCCATCGAACGCGAAGAATACACCTACTATGTATTCTATAAACCCAAAGGATGTATTTGTTCGGTCCATGATGAAAAGAATCGCAAAACCGTCATGGATTATATGCCCAAAGATCGAAGAATTTATCCGGTCGGACGTCTGGATTATGATACCAGTGGTGTCCTATTGTTGACAAACGATGGACAATTCACCAATGAAATGACTCATCCGCGATATCATCTTCCGAAAAAATATGTCGTAAATCTACAAGGCATATTGGATAAAGACGACATTCGCAAGATCCGCAAAGGATTTTCCATCTATCAGCCAGCTAAAGTTCATATGTTGGAAACGGATATCACACGTGATCAATGTCGGTTTGAGCTGACTATTTATGAAGGAAAAAATCATGAAGTCAAAAATATGATGGCTGAACTTGGACATCAAGTTCGTCGTTTACATCGTTCCGCTTTTGGAATGATTGAATTGGGAAATCTTCGACCAGGTGAATATCGTATATTAAAACCGTATGAAGTCAAACAGTTAGAACTTTTAGCTGCGCAAGGAGAAAATCTATGAAACAAATATTTGTAGATCAAAACTTGGAGCTCCATCAACATATTGGCTTGGATGAAGAGCAAGCACATCATTTATTTGATGTATTGCGCATTGAAAAAAAAGAAACGGTTCGAGTCATTGGATCCAATGCTTCTTTTTTAGCGCATCCAGAAAAAAGACCCTTTTTATACTTATTTAATCAAATTACGACTGAACAAATCATGCATCATACAACGCTTTGTGTGGCCTTGATCAAACAAGATAAGTTTGAGTGGATGCTGCAAAAAGCTTGTGAACTGGGGGTAAGCCGCATCGTGCCTTTTGTATCCCGTAATTGCGTGATTCATTTAGATCCACAACGTGAACAAAAAAAGTTGGAGCGTTGGTCAAAAATTATCTTAAATGCTTGTCAGCAATGCAACCGAAATGATTTAGTTGAAATTACACCTATACAAAGTATTGAAACTTTAAAAGATTTTCAAAATGACATGAATTTAATTGCTTATGAAAAAGCCGATGTCAGTGAACATTTGGCCAAATATCTACATGCCAATCCCAGATCGATAACGGTTTGTATTGGTCCAGAAGGTGGCTTCGAAGATTATGAAGTCGATCATTTATTGGATGATCATTTTATGCCTTGTTCTTTGGGAGATAATATTCTACGCGCTGAAACAGCGGCTTGTTATGTATTGTCTGCCATTGAATATCAACACCATATAAAGGAGGAAGATTGATGCGCTTTAGTATCACGACACTAGGATGTAAAGTCAATGCCTATGAATCTCAATATTATGCGCAAGAATTGGAAAAACTGGGTTATGAGGAAGTATCCGATCATGAACAAGCGGATATTTGTATCATCAACACTTGTACGGTAACCAATACAGCGGCCCATAAATCACGTCAAAAAATTCATCAAGCCAAGCGTTTGAATCCGCATGCATATTGTGTCGTGGTTGGTTGTTATGCACAATTCGCAAAAGAAAAAGAACGAGATCAATTGGATGCGGATTTGATCATTGGTGCCAATCACAAAAATCAATTGGTGCCTTTGATTCAAGAAATGGTCAACCAGGATACCCATCGAGATACCGTATCGGATATTGTTCAATTTAATGATTTTGAAGCTATGCCCATTCATTATTTTGAATCCAAACATCGTGCTTTTTTGAAAGTAGAAGATGGATGCAATCAATTTTGTTCCTATTGTGCTATTCCATATGCGCGAGGAAGAGAACGATCGCTACAATATGATCAAGTGATTCGTATTGCCCAATCCTTGGTTGATCAAGGTCATTTGGAAATTGTCCTGACCGGGATTCATACGGGCCGATATCAAGATGGCAACAAAACTTTGGCCGATCTATTAACGGGCTTATTAGAAAATACACCCGAACATGTTTACTATCGAATTTCCAGTATAGAAATCACAGAGGTGGATGATGCATTGATCAAATTGATGAAAACAAATCCACGGATCTGTCATCATTTGCACATTCCCATTCAATCGGCCTGTGATGAAACCTTAAAACGAATGAATCGCCCGTATACAGTGGCTGAGTATAAACAGCGATTGGCTTATATTCGTGCCCAAATACCAGATATATCCATCTCTACTGATGTGATTTGTGGCTTTGTGCAAGAAAGTGAAGAAGAATTTCAAACAACGCTTCAAAATATCAAGGATCTCCAATTTTCCTTTCTCCATGTCTTCCCTTATTCCAAACGAGATGGAACCAAAGCTTCTTTCATGAAAGGGGAAGTGAATGGAAAAATTGCCAAACAACGGGTCGCTGCGTTATTATCTATCTCGAAAGAACTAAGAAAAAAAGACATGGCACGTTTTCAACCCGTTCAAGTTCTGATTGAGACACAGGATGGCAACACGTATACAGGTTACACCAATCACTATCATCCCATCACGATAGAGAGCAAGGAACCTCTTTCGGGACGCATCACTTTGCCATGGGATACAATCACAGAGAATGGATATTATGCAAGAAAGGTCTGAGATTTATGCGATTAAGCAAATTATTTAAGAATGCACCAACAACGAATGTAACAGGGTTGTGTTTTGATTCCCGAAAAGTACAACCTGGAAATGTTTATTTTTGTTTACCAGGTATGACCCATGATGGCCATGAATTCATCAAACAAGCCGTCGATAATGGTGCGATTTGTGTTGTACATTCCAAAGAACTGGCTCCATCACAAATGCCAGTTGGAGCGATTTATATTCGTGTTGCTGATGTTGTGGATGCCATGAATCAAGCCGCTCGTATCTTTTATTCCAAACCCAGCGATAAAATGTTGATGTATGGTATTACAGGAACCAATGGGAAAAGTACGATTGCGAATGTGATCCGAAACATCCGTAATAAGAAAGAACCAACTGGTTATATCGGAACCATTGCGATCGAATATGGCAATATTCGTCTGCAACCTGACTTAACTACGCCCGATGCCTTGTTTCTACAAGAAAAATTGTCCGATATGGTTCGACATGGTATGAAGGCTTGTGCTTTGGAAGTGTCCAGTCATGGCTTAGCGCAACGTCGCGTAGATGGCATCAATTTTGATGTCGCCATTTTCACCAATTTGACGTATGATCATTTGGACTATCATGGCACGATGGAAAGCTACTTTGAAGCTAAATCTTTGTTGTTTTCAGAACGTGTGAAACCAACGGGTAAATCGATTTTAAATATTGATGATGCTTGTTTTGAAAAACTCCAACGCATTTCACAGGCACCTGTCATCACCTATGGCATTGATCATGAGTGTGATTATCGCGCGATCAATGTACAAATTTTACCGAAACAATCCAAATTTGATCTAGTCTATCAAGGAAAGACCTATCCAGTTGTTACCAATCTAGTGGCCACTTATAATGTCTATAATTTATTGGCAGCCATTGCAGCTTTGCATGAAACCAATATGGATCTGGATATCATTTTAGAAGCCTGTAAAAACTTACCACAAGTGGATGGACGTTTGGAACAAATTGACATGGGACAACCTTTCCATGTGATCGTTGATTTTGCTCATACACCAGATGGTATGGAAAAAATGTTTCAATTTGGTCGACAGATTGCCAAGACGCATAAATTGATCAGTGTCTTTGGTTCGGCAGGAAAACGAGATGTAGCCAAGCGAAAAGTCTTTGGTGAATTAGCCGATCAGTATTGTGATTACATCATCTTGACGGAAGATGATCCACGTGATGAAGATCCTGCTGTCATTGCCGATCAAATCGAAGAAGGCATTGAAAATTGTAATCATGTCTTTATCGAAGATCGGTATGAAGCGATTCGACAAGCTATTGAAAGTGCCAATCCGGGTGATTGTGTATTATTGCTAGGAAAGGGCGATGAACCATACATTTATCGTGAAAATGGTCGTGCTCCTTATAAAGGAGATAATGTGATCGCAAAAGAATGTATTGCCAAATATTGTCGTCATATCCATGAAAATGTCGATGATGTCAATGAAGATAAAAGCTTTATCGAAGAATAAAAGAAAGAGTTGCTTTTTTGAATAGAGTCATATATAATCTTTATGCATTAAAAACTCGGGAAGGGAGGTTTGTGGCATGCCTAAAGTTATCGTTAAGGAAAACGAGCAATTGGATGACGCTTTAAGAAGATTTAAACGTCAGGTTTCTCGTAACGGAACCCTTGCTGAGGCACGTAAAAGAGAATTTTACGTTAAACCAGGTGTTAAGAGAAAGTTAAAATCTGAAGCAGCACGCAAGGCTCGTAGAGGTAAGAAATAAATCTGCATTTTTATGCAGATTTTTTTATGAGGTGAGATATGTATACCATGGATTTATCCGAACATTCTGTCGATGATTTACAACGTTTTGTTGGTCAAAATGATGAGAATCTCCATATTATTGAAAAAGCCTATGATGTTTCCTTTTTCTTGCGGGCATCCATTTTAAAGTGGGAAGAAGATGCCAATAGCCAAGAAATCCAAGATATCGTGAATGCTTGTTTTGCTTGTATCGATGCGCAAGGAAAATTGGAACCACAAGACGTACATTATTTGATTTCTTTGGCCAAGCAACATCAACTTTCTCATTTTCATCCAGCCCAGCGCAAACCCCTTGGACAGACCAAAACGGGGAAGATCATTTATCCAAAAACCTTAGGTCAAGCACGCTTTTGCAATGCTTTGTATCACAATGATATCGTCTTTGCAACAGGTGTTGCTGGTACCGGGAAAACGTATTTAGCGGTTGTTTATGCCGTAAGTCAATTAAAAAAAGAAAAGATCAAACGTATCATTTTAACAAGACCTGCTGTTGAAGCCGGGGAGTCTCTAGGCTTTTTACCTGGGGATATGAAAGAAAAAGTCGATCCGTATCTGCGTCCTTTATACGATGCTTTGTATGAAATGCTAGGGCAGGAAACGGTCGAACGATATCTTGAAAAACAAATCATTGAAATAGCTCCTTTAGCTTTTATGCGCGGTCGCACGTTGAATGATGCCATCGTTATTTTGGATGAAGCGCAGAATACGACCCAATCGCAAATGAAAATGTTCTTGACTCGTATGGGGCAACATTCACAATTGATCATCAATGGCGATGTATCACAAATTGATTTGATCAAGAAATCCGATTCTGGGTTGCGTCAAGCTTGTCAGATCTTAAAAGGCATTTCTGGTATTTCCATCGTACAATTGTCAAAATACGATGTTGTGCGGCATCCATTGGTACAAAAAATCATCGAACGTTATGAAGAGATTGAAAAATAATAGGGGAATTGCTATAATAGACAAGAAATTTGGAAGGTGAAATAAAAGTATGGGAAGACACTTTGAGGTGCGTGCTGCCGCGATGCAAAAAACGGCAAACGCCAAAGCAAAAGTTTATTCAAGATATTCAAAAGAGATTTTGGTTGCTGCGAAAAATGGAGATCCAAATCCAGACATGAACCAAACCTTAAAAAAGGCCATTGAAAGAGCGAAGGCCAATGATGTTCCTAGAGATGTCATTAAACGGGCTATTGAAAAAGCGAAATCCAGTGCGGATGAAAGTTTCAATGCCAAACGTTATGAAGGATTTGGCAATGCTGGATCAACGATCATTATTGATTGTTTGACGGATAATGACAATCGTACGATTGCGAGCTTGCGTGCGGCTTTCAACAAAGCACATGCCAAATTAGGAGTAGCCAATTCCGTATCTTTTGGTTATCAACATCTAGGTGTCATTGTAGTCAAATATGAGGATGAAGATGCCATGATGGAAGCATTATTGGATGCTGGTATCGAATTACAAGATATCGAAATCGAAGAAGGCTATATGACAGTAACGGTGGATCCAACGCAATTGGATGATGCGAAAGTTGTTATCGATAAGCTCATTCCAGGTGTCAAATACGAAGTATTTGAAGATCGTATGGTTGCTGATGATACGGTCCGACTGGAAGGTACAGACAAAGAATTATTCCAACGTTTGCTGACTTTGTTAGATGATGTTGATGATGTACAAAATGTATATCATAATGTAGAAAATATAAACGAATAATCCGTTGAAAAAAAGAAGGTCAATACAATCAGAATAGAGACCAGTCGGTTGGTGCAAGACTGGATGATTCTTGACTGGGACACTTTGGAGGAATCAAGTGCAAAGCTTGATCGTTGGTTGCGTTAAGACTAGAGCGTTCAAGTAACAACTTGAAAAATAAGGTGGTACCGCGTGATAAACGTCCTTATATAGGGCGTTTTTTTATTTATTTGAAGGAGGAAAATCATGAGCTATCAAATTCCAAGAGGATGCCAAGATATATTTGGTGATCGTTCGTATCAGTGGCAAGCGTTGGAAAACATCCTACGTCATATTTGTGAACTCTACAATTATGATGAAATTCGTACACCGATTTTCGAACATACAAATGTATTTAAGCGAGAAAACGATTCCAGTGATATGGTCAATAAAGAGATGTATACATTTACATTGCCAAACTCTAAAACGTCATTGACCATTCGCCCGGAAGGAACGGCTGGAGTGGTTCGTAGTTTTGTTGAAAACAAGATGTATGCCAATCCAGATCTACCTGTAAAAATGTATTATATGGGCCCGATGGCGCGTCATGAACGACCACAAAAAGGACGTTTACGTATTTTTAATCAATTTGGTGTGGAAGCCCTAGGTGAAAAATCGCCTTATGTGGATGTCGAAACCATTGCCCTTGCTTATACGATCTTAAGTACGGTAGGTCTAAAAGATATTAAAGTTTGTATCAATACATTGGGTGATGATGCGTCTCGAGCGGCTTATCGACAAGCCTTAAAAGAATATTTTAAACCACACTATGATGAACTTTGTTCCGATTGTAAACGTCGCTATGAACAAAATCCATTGCGTATCTTAGATTGCAAGGTCGATCATGACCAACCATTCATGCAGCAAGCCCCTAGCATGAAAGACTATTTAAATGAAGAAAGCAAGACCTATTTCCAAACGGTATTGGATCTATTAGATACATTAGAGATTCCTTATGAAATCGATGACAAACTCGTACGTGGTTTGGATTATTATACCCACACCGTTTTCGAAATCGTTTCCATGAATAAAGAAATGGGTGCGCAATCTACAGTATTAGCGGGTGGCCGCTATGATGGCTTAATTTCCTATTTTGGGGGTCCAAAAGAAATGAGTGGTATTGGCTGGGCCTTAGGTGTAGAACGTTTATTGATTGCCTTAGAAGCGGAAAATGGTCCATTGGCAGAAAAACCGGGTTTGGATGCCTATGTCATGTGTTTAGACGAAAGTGCCCGTACCTATGCCTTTGAAATATTGACGGAATTAAGAGCATATGGCTATCGTTGTGAAATGGATATGCAAGGGCGCTCGTTTAAATCCCAATTTAAAGCGGTTGATCGAATGAAAGCTAAGACGGCTATCTTAATTGGTGAAACCGAAAAAGCAGCTAATCAAGTGGCGGTAAAGAACTTAGAAACACGAAAACAAGAAAGCATTGATCGAGAGGATTTGATCAATTATTTAGATTCATTGATGGAGGATTAACATGTTACGTACGATAGAAAATGGTAAATTGCGATTGGAACATGTCGGCCAATCGGTGGAACTGGTTGGTTGGGTAGCCAAAAAAAGAAACTTTGGACAATTGGTATTTATTGATCTACGCGATCGTACAGGGATTTGTCAATTGGTTTTTGATGAAAGCTTTTCCGAAAAAACCAAGTCGATCCGTAACGAATATGTCTTGCATGTAAAAGGAACTGTTAATCAACGAAAAGATGCGAATCCAGATTTAGCAACTGGTGAAGTCGAAGTTTTGGTTACGGAATTAGAAATCATCAATACAGCCAAAACCACACCATTGATCATTGCGAATGAAACCGATGCACTCGAAGATACACGTATGCAATATCGATATCTGGATCTACGTCGTCCCATCATGCAGAAGCGGTTGATGATGCGTCATGCCATTACCCGCAGCATGCGTGATTATTTGGATCATCAAGATTTCATTGAAATCGAAACACCTATGTTAGGAAAAAGTACACCAGAAGGTGCCCGTGATTATTTGGTTCCTTCCCGAGTGCATCCTGGACAATTCTATGCCTTGCCACAATCTCCTCAATTGTATAAACAATTGTTGATGATTTCTGGTTTTGAACGTTATTATCAGTTTGCTCGTTGCTTCCGCGATGAAGACTTACGAGCGGATCGTCAAACAGATTTTACTCAGGTGGATATTGAAACTTCGTTCTTAAGTGAAGTCGAGATCCAAACGATGATGGAAGAGATGATGGTCAAATTGATGAAGGAGGTCAAAGGAATCGATATCCAAGCGCCATTCCCACGCCTGACTTATGAGCAAGCCATGAATCGATTTGGATCGGATAAACCCGATAATCGATTTGGCATGGAACTCCAAGAATTAACCGATCTTTTCAATAATTCCTCCTTTAAGGTCTTCCAAAATGTAATTGAAACCAAAGGATCGATCAAAGCCATTGTTGTTCCTAACTTTGCCAAGGGATTATCTCGTAAAAAACAGGATGCTTACACCGATTATGCCAAGAAAAATGGTGCGAAAGGTTTGGTCATCCTAAAAGCGGATGAAACGGAACTGAGTGGATCTGCTCGTAAATTCTTATCCGACCAAGAAGTACATGCCTTGTTTGAACGCTTACATTTAAAAGCCGATGATGCGGTATTTATTGTCAGTGATACTTGGTTGAAAACTTGTAATGCTTTGGGTGCCTTGCGTAATTTGATTGGTTCGCAATTGGGCTTGAAGAAAAAGAATGAATTTTCTTTCTTATGGGTCATTGATTTCCCAATGTTTGAATGGAGTGAAGAAGAGCAAAGATATCAAGCTTGTCATCATCCTTTCACCCAACCAAAAGCAGAAGACATTCCTTTATTAGATACGGATCTATCCAAAGTCAAAGCTAATGCTTACGATATTATTTTAAATGGTTATGAATTGGGTGGTGGAAGTTTACGTATCCATGATAATCAGTTACAGAAAAAGATCTTTGAGATCTTAGGCTTAAGTGATGAGGAAATTCGCAATAAATTTGGCTTCTTTATTGATGCTTTCCAATATGGTACCCCTCCACATGGTGGTTTGGCCTTTGGTTTAGATCGAATTGCGATGATCTTAAGTGAAAGTGACTCCATTCGTGATGTCATTGCTTTCCCTAAAAATGCTTCTGCTTCGGATCCTATGTCGAAAGCTCCATCAAATGTTGATCCTAAACAATTGGAAGAATTACATATTGCGATCACAAAATAGACCGGAAACGGTCTTTTTTGTTGAAAATTTGGTATAGACAGTTTTTTTAAAATATGCTTACTTGCATTTGATGTTGGTGTTGATATATCATGAAGATGACCTAAGGATGTATAACATTTTTCCTACACTTAGAGATACGGGAGATCGGATGTTGTCTTTCTGTGTTGAATACCTTTTCATTGATCAGGGATCCTAATGACTGACACAGATCACCCACCTGGATATACCGGGAAAGATCTCTCGTCCTTAGGGCTTTTTTTGGTTAAAACTTATGGATGGAATAATAATTATTGATAAACCCAAAGGTATGACAAGTCATGATGTCATCAATCGTTTGCGAAAAATCTATCATCAAAAAAAATTTGGTCATACCGGTACCTTAGATCCGGAAGCAACCGGAGTTTTAGTTGTCTTGTGTGGAAAAGCATGCAAGATCAATCAATTTCTGGCCGATACCGATAAAAAATATATCGCTAAGATCCAATTGGGCTATTCGACCACGACCGATGATATCTATGGTGATAAGCTGGATACAAAACCCATCAATTGGGATTTTCATTTTGATTCCATCATCTCTTCTTTTCAAGGTCCATGTCATCAAAGGGTACCGATGACATCCAACAAAAAAGTGAATGGCATGAAATTATTGGACTATCAAAGAAAAGGCCTGCCCGTACCGGAAGTATATCAAGATGTAATGATTTATGATATCCAGCCACGAGAGGATCTATCTTTTGAAATTGCTTGTTCTTCTGGAACCTATGTACGAAGCATCTGTCGTGATTTTGGCCCATTGACCAATAATCTAAGTTGCATGGCTTCTTTAGTTCGAACACAAGTTGGTCGTTTCTCCTTGGCACAAGCGCAGACCCTAGAAAATCTAGCCGCTGGCGAAGAACCGGTTTTATATTCGATTCGATCGGTCTTAGATCATTTGCCCATGATAGAGTATGCCGATATAGATGCCATCTATCAAGGAAAAACCATTCATTTGGATACAGATCAGGATCGTGTTTGTATTGTTAGAAAAAACGAACCTATTGCGATCTATGATCGCTTAGATCAAGATATCTTTCATTCCAAAAGGGGGCTATGGTAAATGCAAGTCATTCAAATTGATGTCCATCAAATACCTGAACTTGAAGAAACGGCTGCTTGTATTGGTTTTTTTGATGGGATGCATAAAGGACATCAAGAATTATTAAAAAGGACAAAAAAAACCGCAACAAAAAAGAAAATAAAAAGTGCCATCATTACCTTTGAACCCGACCCATGGGCTGTATTTTATCCCCAAAAAGAATTGCATCATTTATTCACATTGGCAGATAAAATTCATTTTGCACAATATATGGAATTTGATTTTGTCTATGTGCTTCACTTTACGAAAGAATTCGCGAGCTTGGATATTACCCAATTTCATGAGATGTTGCATCAAATGCACATCCATTCTTTGATTTGTGGTTTTGATTTTCGCTATGCCACCAAGAATACAGGGAATGTCCAAACATTAAAAGAACAATCTTATTTTGATGTCCTTGTGGTTGATAGTATCAATGATCGTTCCATTAAAATTTCAAGTTCGCGCATTGAACCATTGATCTTGCAAGGACAGGTCTTAAAAGCCAATCGTTTGTGTGGTTTTGCCTATTCCATGGAAGGTGTTGTCTGCCATGGATTCAAACGTGGATCGACGATATTAGGGATCCCGACCGCAAATTTGGATGTGAACAATGATTATATCGTGCCTGTTGTAGGTGTTTATGCCGGTATGGTTTCCGTAGATGATCAAATGTATGGAGCCATGATCAATATTGGGAATAATCCAACTTTTGAAAATAAGATTCAAACCATTGAAGCCAATTTATTTCATTTCAATGCCGATATATACGATCAAACAGTACGGTTTTATTTTTTAGATAAGATTCGTGATGAGAAAAAATTTTCCAGTGCAAAAGAATTAAAAAGCCAATTGCTCAATGATATTGAACGCTCTAAAAAACGGTTGATCACATTGGAAAAGCTATGCAATAAAACCTGTGATGTATGGCAAAAACATTATCTTGTGCTTTAAAAAGACGAAGGTACCATTTCCTTCGTCTTTTTTGATACTAGACTGCTCATACAATGCATGGAAATACCTATCGTTGAGGCATTATGTAAAAGCGCAGTCATGGATGGTTGTAAAAAACCCAACATGCCAAACAGGATCAAGCTAGAATTAAAGGTCATTATGAAATCATATGTGTGTTTATTTCGATCATCTAGTGCTTGACATAATTGACGTAAGATCACAAGGGCTCGTAGATCCATTTCCGAAATGGTGACATCGGCCACTTCACGAGCAATCG
Source organism: Absicoccus sp. (assembly GCF_034090965.1). Lineage (NCBI taxonomy): Bacteria > Bacillati > Bacillota > Erysipelotrichia > Erysipelotrichales > Erysipelotrichaceae > Absicoccus > Absicoccus sp. The sequence continues at coordinate 50,408 of NZ_JAXDRQ010000023.1, forward strand.
GTGCACCAGAAGTGATCGCAATACCTACATCTGCTACCGAAAGTGCATATGTTCTTGTTCGATATAAGATGCTTTATCTTCTGGTAAAACTTCGGCGCAATAATCATCCAATCCCAAATGAGCTGCGACCGCTTTGGCAGTTTGCTGACTATCACCTGTCAACATAACGACCTTTTCAAAACCACAAGCATGTAACTGTTGAATTGTTTGCTTGGCTTCTTCTTTGATTGGATCTTCAATCAAGATCACAGCTGCCAATTGACCACCAATCGATAAATACAAGTGTGAATATTCATCGGGCAAAGCATCAAATTTTTGTTGCTCTCCCTCAGGAATGAGAATACCTTCATCTTCAAAGATGAAATCGTAACTGCCAATTCGTAATAAGACACCATTGATATCACTCGCAATGCCATGAGCCACTATATATTTGACTTCTGAATGTTCTTCTTCATGGCGAAGGTGCAATTCATCGGATCGTTTGACCACCGCATTTGCGATCGAATGTGGATAGTGTTCTTCCAAACAAGCCGCTAAACGTAACATTTCTATCGGGTCATGACCACCAAATCCAATCACCTCTTTGACTTTTGGCTCTGCTTTGGTCAAGGTACCTGTTTTATCAAAAACAATGGTTTTCGCTTGCGTATAATCTTCCATTACCTTGCCACCTTTTACCGAAATGCCAAGCACGCTGGCTTCGTGCATAGCCGTTAAGGAAGAAATAGGCATTGATAGTTTTAAGGCACAACAGAAATCAACCATCAGAATCAAATAGGCGCGTGTGATATTGCAGGTCAAAAGATACGTAAGTGCAGTCGCGACAAAGGTCACCGGTACCAAATGATCGCCTAGATGGGATACTCTGGTCTCCGTATTGGATTTAAGTTTTTCGGAATCCTCGATTATATGCACAATTCGATCATATTGACCTGTACCCGATACTTTCGTGACTTGAAGGACTAATTGTCCTTCATCCAGCACAGTATCCGCAAAGACAGGAGCTCCTTTTGATTTGTGAACCGATAGGGGTTCGCCAGTGATCGAAGCTTTATTTACCATGGCATCTCCATATAGGACACGTCCATCCAATGGAATCATTTGACCTGTGCGTACGACAATTTGATCATCAAGCTTTATGTCCATGATAGGTACCAGCCTATCGATATCTTGTTCTTTTCGCCATACTTTATCAATATGTAAAGACATCGCGTTGGCTAGATCATCTACCGATTTACGATGAGTCTATTCTTCCATGATATCCCCCATACCTAATAAGAACATCACGCTGCCCGCGGTATCAAAATCTTGGCGGAAAAGGGCAAAAGTAACACTGGTAGCATCCAACACATGTACATCCAATTTACCTTTGGATAGGGATCTCAATCCCTGTATCACAAAAGGAACGGCTTTGATCAAACTCATGACACTTCGAATAGACACAGGTAAAAAGTATCGAGTGATGATTCGAAAGGCAATATGATTAAACATTTTGTCTTCCTATTGACGTTGAATGGCACGTCCTGTATGTTCGGGCCTATCTGGTAAACAGGTCATATAGTCAAAGGAAGAAAGACAATCAATAATTTGATTTCGCGTTTCTTTTTGCCCATCATAATTAATCGTTGCATCTGCCGTTCGATCATAGACTTTTACTTGTTGTACACCGACTAAATTTTTGATCCAGTATTCCACTTGATCAGCTTCGGAAAGACTCATGGTACATTGGTGCAAATGAACCCGTAAGCGACCATGGATTCATGTTTGATTGTACAATCCAAAATATATCAATCCTTTCTAAAAAAAGATGCGTTTACGCCGCATCTTGTTGTGCCAATAAAGCTTTCGCATCGGCAATTTCTTGTTCACGTGCTTTTTGTGCACGTTTTTGATTGATATCATCCGCATCTGCATTGATATCCTCACAGTTTTCTTTCAACGTGGTCCATGTCTTCTTAACACTGTCACCACCACGTTTCACAGCCGCTGTCAGATGCGTATAGACACAGTTTGCATCTTTGGATGAAAGTATGGATACACCGGCTGTACCTAATAGAAAACCATAACTAATCAATCGAGCTGTTTCCATGGAACCATATATTTGCCTCCTTTAATCGAATATGTTCTATATAACTATGATAGAGATAATTTAAAAGTCAAAATGAATTTTGTAAAAGATGATGTGAAAATATGGGATAAGTATTTCTTTATTGAGTGTGGGAAGTTTGTTATAATGAGAGGGAAATGAAGGTGAAAGTATGGCCCAAGAATATATAACTTTGGAACCACAAAATGAATATGGAACGGTTCAATTAAATAAATCCGTCTTTTCAAGCATCGCATTAAATGTGATTGAAGAGAATGATCAAGTTCAATTGGTTGAAGGCAGCCGTCCTTTAAAGGGAGGTATTCAAACGATCATTGATCATAATACGTTAAAATTAACAATTCCTGTAAAAATGAATTATAAAGCACATGTTACCGATACATGTGCAGAACTTCAAAACAAGATCTTTGAAAGTATTTCTTATATGACGGATTTCAAACCAGAATCGATTGAGATCCAAGTGGTTGGTTTTATCTTTTAGGAAATCTTTGCGAGATTTCCTTTTTTTAAAAGGAGTGGATCTATGCGTGTATCTTTCCATGATTATTTAGTCATTGGAATTTCGTCTCGTGCTTTATTTGATTTGGAAGAAGCCAATGAAATCTTTGAGACCCAAGGCTTGGATGCCTATCGAGACTATCAATTTGCTCATGAAGAGGATATATTAAAACCTGGTTCTGGATTTCCTTTGATCAAAAAATTTTTAGAGATCAATACCAAAATGAATAAAAAATTGGTCGAAGTGATCGTGATGTCACGGAATTCAGCCGAAACATCTTTACGAATCATTCATTCATTGGAACATTATGATCTCGATATTGGCCGCATGGTGATGAGTGGTGGTGAAAATATTTCCCGTTATTTAAAGGCATTTGATGTGGATCTCTTTTTATCCGCCAATGCAAAGGATGTCGAATCGGCCATTGATGCTGGCTATCCCGCGGGTTTGATCTATCCACATGCACAAGGATATGATTTACCTTCGGATCAAATTCGCATTGCTTTTGATGCGGATGCCGTCTTATTTTCGGATCAATCTGAACAAATTTATAAAGCCAAGGGATTGGATGCATTTGTAGCCAATGAGATCAAAAATCAAGATACGGCGATGGAGCAAGGGCCAATGGCCCATTTCTTGTTCCGTCTTGCACAACTGCAAAGTGCTTGTGCAAACACGCATTATTTACGAACCGCCATTGTAACTGCCCGGGATAAAAATGCCGGCATTCGTGTCATTAAGACGTTGCGTCAATGGCATATCATCATCGACGAGATCTTTTTTCTACAAGGAGCCAAAAAAGCGGATGTATTAGCAAGCTTTGGAGCTGATATCTTTTTTGATGATCAAGATATTCATGCGGGTCCTGCTAGCGAAGTGGTTCCCAGTGCCCGTGTATTACCAACCAACAATAAGGAGAGAATATGAAACGACATGAACAAAGAGAAATCGCAATAAATAGTTTATATCAACATTTATTGTTGAATAAAGATATACGCAAATGTGTATTTGAAGCTATGCATGGTACCAATGAGATCGATAGTTATCTCTACAGCATCACCGTGGATGCCGTGGCCCATGAATACAATTATATTCAAAAAATCAATCATTTATTACGTAAGGATTGGACCTTCAATCGATTAAGTGTATTGGAGCAAGCCATTTTATTGATGGCTTGTCAAGAAATCTTAGAAAATCAAACACCTAAGGCAGTCGTTATCGACGAAGCTGTCGGCTTCGCTAAAAAATATTGTGATGATGATTCGTATAAATTGATCAATGGGGTATTGGATCGACTATGACTGAAGAAATGGTCGTGAGCGTATCGCATGTTCTTTTACGCATCAAGACAACTTTAGAACAACAATTGAACCTACATGATGTTTGGATCAGTGGAGAAGTTTCCAATTTGACCAAACATCGTTCCGGTCATTATTATTTTTCATTAAAAGATGAACGTGGCGCTATGAGTTGTGTCATGTTTGCGAGCTATGTCAAACATTTACGTTTTGATCTGGAAGAAGGAATGAAAGTATTGGTGAAAGCCAGTGCCAATGTCTATCCACAAAAAGGTTCTCTCCAGCTCTATGTCACATCTATGCGGCCTGATGGTTTGGGGGCTCTTTTTCTTGAATTCGAGCAACGAAAAAAACGCTTAGAAGCACAAGGTTATTTTGATCCTGCTCATAAGAAGCCAAAACCGGATGTGATCGAACACATTGCCATTATCACGGCAAAAGAAGGAGCTGCCATTCAGGATGTGATCTCAACAGTACGAAAACGGTGGCCCATGCTAAAGATGACCTTATATCCAGCTCTGGTACAAGGGCAAAGAGCGGCTGAAACCATTGTTGCACGATTAAAGCAAGCGGATTCCAAAGGTTATGATGCGATATTGGTCGTACGTGGTGGAGGTTCTTTTGAAGATTTATTTTGTTTCAATGATGAAGAATTAGTGAAAACCATTTATAACTGTCAAACCTATATCGTATCTGGCGTAGGACATGAGGTAGATACGACATTGTGCGATCTTGTTGCTGATCATCGTAGTGTAACGCCTACCGCTGCTGCTCAATGGGTCACACCGGATCAAAAAGAAGTTATGGCCCGCTTGGAACAAATTCAAGCGACTTTAAATTTCCAAATGCATCAACATATACAAGGGGCCAGAAAGCAATTCTCCACCTATCAGTCCAATCGATATTTATCGGATCCAAATACATGGATCATTGATAAACGATTGCGATTGGATAACCTGGAACAAGTTTTATTCCAAACGAAGGATCGAATCACTCGCTATGATAGCGATATTCTTCATTATCAGCAAAGAATGCAACTGTCAATAGCTGCTTTATTCAAAAAAGAATCACAAGCCTATACCAACACTTTCCAACAGTTGATGCAAGTAGGCAAGGTTTATACACAAAATCAGATCCATCGTTTCCATCATACCAAAGAGCGTCAACAAGATGCCATACAACATTATATGGAAAATCAACAAAAACATTTGATCAAAAATGTTTCCTTGCTTGATGCTTTCTCTCCTTTGAAAGTCATTGAGCGTGGTTATTCCATTACGATGGATGAAGGACATGTCATTCATTCGATCCATCAAGTTACAAAGGGAAACATCATTCAAACCCAAGTCAAAGATGGTACCATCTTTTCCGTAGTCACAAATAGTCAGGAGGAATCTCATGCCAACAAAGAAACTAAAATTTCATGAAGCAATGAATCGCTTAGATGAAATTGTTACTGAACTGAATCGCGATGATCTAGAATTAGAAAAAGCGATGGATCTTTTTACCGAAGGAACAAAACTAGCCGCTCAATGTGAAACACAATTGAAAGAATTTGAGCAAAAAGTCGAACAATTATCCAATCAAAAGGAGACAACAAATGATTGATCTCGATACTTTTGAAACGTATCTTCAAACCAAAGTCAATGAAGGGCAGACTGGACGTGTAAAAGCGGCCATGGCCTATTCATTGATCAATGGTGGCAAGCGGATGCGTCCACAATTGCTTTTTGCGACATTACAATTATATGGTCTAGATCCAACCATTGGTTTTCCATGTGCCAGTGCCATTGAAATGATCCATACCTATTCACTGATCCATGATGATCTTCCTGCCATGGATGATGATGACATGCGAAGAGGACAACCAAGCTGTCATATTCAATTTGATGAAGCGACGGCCATTTTAGCTGGTGATGGATTATTGACTCGCGCGTTTGACATTGTCTTAGAAACCAACATAGATGCTGAAAAAAAAGTGTCTTTAGTTTCTGCCTTAAGTCGCTATTCGGGTGTAGATGGTATGATCTATGGGCAAGAATTAGATTTGAAAGCCGAATCCGATACCAATCTAACCCTTGACGATATCTTTTTGATCGATACCTATAAAACCGCTAAACTTTTAACATTACCTTTTGTTTGTGGAGCAATCATTGCTGGAAAAGAAACCGATATTCCGATTTGGCAAAAAGTGGGATATGCACTTGGTATTCAATTTCAGATCCAAGATGACATTTTAGATCAGACCCAATCAAGTCAGGCTTTAGGCAAATCAACCAGTGATACTGAAAACCATAAACAAACCTTTGTTTCTTTGATGGGACTGGAAGCCGCAAAAAAGAAGGTTTTGACCTATCAAACAGAAATTGAAGACATGCTTTCCCATTTTGAAGGAGATTTTTCTTACTTACAAACATTGATTGATTTTATGACCCAACGTACCTATTGAAATGAGGGAGATATATGCGTCTATACGACATTGAAACACCTGAACAAATCAAGAATTTATCGGAAGAGCAACTATCCACATTAGCCGATGATATGCGTGATTTCATCATTCAAACGATTGCCCAAAAAGGCGGATATCTGGCGGACAATTTGAGTGTTGTGGATGCGATGGTTGCCTTGCATTTTGTTTTTCAAACACCTCATGATCAACTATTGATTGATGGTGGACATCAATGTTTAGCTCATAAAATTCTAACCGGTCGTTCCACGACTTTTTCAACCTATCGCCAAGCTAAGGGTTTAAATACCTTTTGTTGCACCGATGAAAGTATCTATGATACGTGGAATAGCATGCCTCTGGGCAGCTCTCTTTCTATTGCCTTAGGCATGGCTTGTGCACGGGATAAGGCGAAAGAAACATACCAAATCATTGATTTCATTGATTCAAAAGGTATTGTTACGGGATCGAGTTTGGAAGCACTCTATCAAATTGGTTATGGACAACATGGCATGGTCATCATCTTTAATGAAATGGTCCAAACAAAGCCAAAAGCAAATCGCATTTTAGAAACATTGTCTTCGTTGCGTTCGAGCAAAGCGTATCGAAAAGCAAAAGAAAGTGTCAATGATACCTTGCGTTCCAATCGTATTGGCAATGGCGTAGCAACCGCTTTTGGATCGGTCAAAGATCATATCAAAGATAATCTTTTGAGTGATAATTTATTCCAAAATATGGGCTTTGATTATCTTGGACCCATCGATGGTCATGACATGCATGCTTTGATCAATGCTTTCCAAACAGCCAAAGCGGCAAGTCGCCCCATTGTCGTACATATTCAAACCCATCTTTCTTATGGATATCCGTATGCCCAAGATCAAAAGGGTTGGCAAGAAGTCATGCCATTTCATCAAGATACAGGAAAATCCAAAGTCTTGGTTTCGAAAGACCAATGCGATTGGGAAACCTGGATCCAAAGTTGTATTGCGTTCTTACAGAAACAAAACCCAAAATTATCCATGATCGATCCTTCCTTATCTTTGCGTCCCAACCTTGCCTTAGGCATGGCGGCTGGTATCGCCAAAAAAGGATATCATCCATTTGTACAGATTCAAGCAAAAGATGTTGGCCAATGTATTGATACCATTCAGGCTCATTTGGCCCATATGAACAGTCCAGTTATTGTCGGGGTGGACCAGGCGGGTATTGTCGATGGCAAAGGAGATGTCCAACAGGGAATCTATGATATTCAGCTTCTTTCTTCGATTCCTGATATTGTGATTTCGCAACCAAAAGATAGTCAAGAAGCATTGGATCTATTATATACGGCTTCACGAAGTCAAAAGCCTTTTTTCATTCGATATCCATTTGGAATCGTCAATAAACCAACCGAAAAAAATTGTCATGCATTATCCGTTGGTACATGGTCACAATTTCAAATTGGTCTGGATCCAAAATGTATCGTGATCACTTATGGTCCGGAGTTTGATCGTATTCTTTCCAAGGCAAAGGAAAATCAATGGGATATGATCGTGATCAATGCTCGATTTTTTAAACCGGTCGATGAAAAGATCCTCAAACAAATGTTTTTGATGCAGCTACCTATCTATATTTTTGAACCCGATGCCAAAGGATCTTTATCGACCGTCGTGATGCAAGTATACGCCAAAATAAGAAACCCAATACATATTCTCGGTATCGAAGATCACTTTATTCAGCAAGGTTCCATACGTTCGATTCGGATCCAGGAACACATTTCGGTCAATGCATTATTTAAGGAAATAGATCATGAGCAACATGCGGTTAGATAAGGTCTGTGCCATCGAGCTGGGTTCACGAACCAAAGCACAAGATCATATAAAAAAGGGCTTGGTCGAAGTCAATGGAAAAGTGATCCAAAAATCAAGTTATTTGGTTTCTGAACTGGATTCTGTCGTAATAAAGAATGATGGCCATGAATTTGTCTCACGAGCTGCTTATAAATTATTAGGTGCCATTGATACTTTTTCGATCGATCTTAATGATCAAGTCGTACTCGATATTGGCGCAAGCACCGGTGGTTTTACAGATGTTTGTTTACGTCATGATGCCAAAAAAGTATATGCCTTAGATGTGGGTCATTTACAACTGGATCCAACATTAGCGATGGATCCACGAGTCATCAAGATGGAAGGGAAGAATGCCCGTGAATTAAAAACAGATTGGTTTGATGAATCCATTGATTTTATTTGTATGGATGTGAGTTTTATTTCCTGTCAAACCATTTTGGAACATGTTTTTAAGGAAATGATCCCCAAACATCTGGTGGTGTTGGTCAAACCTCAATTTGAATGTGGTCCTCAGGCATTAAACAAACATGGGGTATTAAAAAATGAAAAACTAGCTTTGCAGATTGTAAATAAAAAACAAGCATTTTTGCAAATATATTATCAACAAGTACATGTCATGAAAAGTCCGATCCAGGGGCGTTCTGGCAATCAGGAATATGTCATTTATGCACAAGAAAGGAGATCCAGATGATTGAACAATTGATGGTGAAAAACTATATCTTATTCGATCATGCTTTGATTGATTTTTCGAAGGGCATGAGTGTGATTACTGGAGAAACCGGAGCAGGGAAAAGTTTATTGATCGATGCAATCGGGTATCTTTGTGGCAAGCGTTGTACATCCAATATTGTTCGTAAGGGAAAAGAAAAGGCCACCTTACAAATGGTATTATCGTGTTCCGATCCACAACTCCGATTCTATTTAGAAGAAAATGATTTTGAAGTGGAAGATGAATTGATCATTACTCGAACCATTTCGGCGAATCAAAAAAGTACCATTCGTATCAATCAACAAGTGACCACGTTGAGTTTTGTGCGTCATTTGATGGCTCAATTGATCGATATTCATTCCCAAATGGATACCTATCAATTAATAAAACCAGAAATGCAATTGGTCGTGTTGGATAGTTATGCGAAAACCGATGCCTTAAAAAAAGAAGTTTCGAAGGCATACGCTGTATATAAAGAGCAAAAAATAACGTATGAATCTTTGGTCAATGAAACCTTATCGGATGATGAATTGGATTTTGTGACGCATCAATACAATGCAATTTGTGAAGCCGATGTGCAACCGGATGAATTGGATCAATTATTGACTCAAATCAAACAAAAGGAAGATGCATTACGAAATCAAGAGATGTATGTAGAAAATTTACGTTCTTTGGAAGAAGAACAAGGCATTTTAGATCGCCTTTATTCTGTATTCAAATCTTTGCAGAAAAGTGATGCGTTCCAAAAACAAGCCGATCAAATCCGTGATATGTATTATCAGTTGGATGATATTAAAGAAGCTTTGCACCAACAGATCGAAAATTCAGATGATTCATTGTCTTTAGATGATATGCAAGCACGTGTCTATACGATTCGTGGTTTGTATCAACGCTATGGTGGTTCCTATGATTCATTGATGGCAAAGAAGCTTGAATTGGAGCAGCAGATCGATCGAATCTTACATCGGGAAACGGTATTGGAACAAAGTAAAATGGATCTAGAAAAAGCCGAAAAAAAATATGTCGAGCTTGCCCAAAAGCTATCTCAAAAACGACAGGCTTGTTTTAAAGAATTGGAATCAAAAGTGATGTTACATTGTCAAGATTTGATGTTGGAGCATTGTCAATTTCAAATTCGCCAAAACCTGAAGTCCTATGCCGAAGATGGCATTGATGCGATTGCTTTTTATGTATCCATGAATCCAGGTCAGCCCTTTGTGCCTCTAAAAGAAAGTGCATCTGGAGGAGAGCTTAGTCGATTGATGTTGGCTTTAAAGGTTGTTTTCCAAACACAAAAAGGCATTGAAACCATTATTTTTGATGAAATTGATACGGGTGTCAGCGGGCGTGTAGCATATGCGATGGGTGAAAAAATGCATGCCATTTCCAAATCGTATCAGGTTTTGTGCATTACGCATTTGGCTAGTGTCGCGGCTTGGGCCGATACGCATTATTGTGTGCGAAAAAACAGTCAGCAAGATTCAACCTCGACTTCCATCGATGAATTAGATGACGAAGCAAGTTTGATCGAATTAGCGACCATGAGTGCAGGAAAACCAACGCCGGCAGCACTACAAGCGGCCAAAGAATTAAAGGAGCGTGTGACACATGGCTAGAGTCATCTTCCATATTGATATCAACGCTTTTTTTGCGTCTTGCGAAGAAAATCGTCATCCAGAATTAAAGGGTAAACCGGTAGCGATTGGTTCCTTATCACGACGTGGCGTCATTTCTACGGCGAATTATCAGGCAAGAGACTATGGTGTGCATAGTGCCATGCCCGTCTATGAAGCCTTACGAAAATGCCCGGATCTTGAATTGATCGAATCGGATTATTCTTATTATCGATCTTGTAGTCAAGCTTTTTTTCATTATTTATATACCTATACACGAGCCATTGAACCTGCCAGTATCGATGAATGTTTTATGGATGTGACAGACATCATCCGAAATTATCCGCGCCCTTTGGATCTTGCGTTTCAAATTCAACAGGGTGTGTATGAAGAAACGGGTCTTCATGTCTCGATTGGGGTAGCACCAACTAAATTCCTGGCAAAAATGGCAAGTGATATGCGAAAACCACATGGTATCACGGTTTTACGAAAAGCGGAATTGGAACAAAAGCTTTGGCCTTTACCCATTGAATCCATGGTTGGCATTGGCAAGCGTTCGGTTCCAAAATTACAAGCTATCGGTATTCATACCATTGGTGATTTTGCCAATATCGATAATGAAAACAAGATCTTGCATTTATTGGGTCCAAGCAGTTATTCATTGATTCAAAAAGCTCGAGGAAAGAGCAGTAATCGTTTGTCCTATTCTACCACGCACAAAAGTATTTCAATTTCAGAAACTTTTGAAAATGATCTTTATACGATCGATGAGGTATTATCGCAAGCGCGACACTTAACATTTGCGTTGTCGCAAAAAATGACGAAAGAAAATTATATGGGTAAATTGATTTCCTTAACGATGCGAGATATTCATTTTCATAATATTGTTCGTTCTCAAACGTTTCGGGAATATACAAATCATGCCAATATCATGTTTGAAGCCATTCGTAATTTGATTGATCAAAATTTTGAAGAAGATCTTGGTTATCGTCATTTAGCGATTCATATGGGATCTTTAAAAGATGCCAAAGAGATCATTGTCCAGCCCACCATGTTTGAACAACCCAAAGAAACAACGGATATGATCTTATCCCAATTGAACCGACAAATACAGGGTATTCATTTGATCAAGGCGAGTGATTTATTAAAGGGGAAAAAAGATGCGTAAGGATTATTTTTTGACCAAAGACCTGGTTTTATATCAAGATCCAGATGGCTTTTGTTTCAATACCGATACTAAATTTTTGGCTCGCTTTATGGAACTGAGAAAAAATGAGGTTGTTTTAGATATTGGTACGAATAATGGGGTTTTATTATTGGCAGCGGATCAATATCCTATCCAGTCCATGATTGGTGTCGAAGTGTTAGAAGAAGCTGCGCAATTGGCTCAATGGAATGCCGATACTTTTTTTTCGCATCCCACCACGATCTTAAATCAACGCATACAAGATGTCCAATTGGATCCGGTAGATGTCATTCTATCCAATCCTCCTTATTTTCAGGATGAAGCGACCAATCCACAGGTAAAAATGAATCGTCGTCAAATGGGGCGTATTGAAAAAAATCTGACGCTGGCTGAATTGATAGAAAATGCGAATCGGCTCTTAAAGAGCAATGGGCGTTTTTATTTTGTGCATCGTTGCAACCGGTTCAATGAAATCGTGCAATGCTTGTTGGCCCATCATTTTTGTATCAAACATCTGCAAATTGCCTATACAAAAGACAAACACATAGCGAAGACCCTTTGTATTGAAGCCATCAAGGAGGGGCATTGTGATTGTGTGGTTTTGCCTCCTTATTTCATCTAGGTATATGATTGGTCATCATCTAAGAAGCGTGTTAAAATACAGTCATGAAGCTAAAAGAGGCAATCGATGATTACTTGATCAATGGTAGGGTCGTCGCTCAAAAAAGTGCAATGACGATGGATGCGTATCAACATAACTTGTTGGTCTATGAAACATTTCTAGAAAACGAAGCGATTGTCAATGTTGAAGATATTACAATATGGCAGATTGATTCTTTTTTAAATCAGTATGCGGAAGATCATGTGGCAAGTAGTGTCAATCAAATGATTGCGACATTGCATTCCTTTCATAAATTTACTTGTTTGAATCATCCGGAATATAAAGATCCAACAACAAGTTTGCGTGGCATCAACAACAATCGACATTTACCGGTGTATTGTTCGATTGCTGATTTGAAAAAGTTATTTGCGTCTTTTGGTTCTTCCAATCAAGATATTTATCATAAGACCATTTTAGTGGTTTTGTACTCTTGTGGGCTTCGTGTGAGTGAATTATGTGATCTGCGATGCAATGATGTGCATCTGTGTCAACAAATCATCAAAGTCAAAGGGAAGGGTGAAAAAGAAAGAATGATCCCGATGGCTTTGGCTTGTTGTGAACAAATTGCAGAATATATGCGTTTGGTCCGATCCGATTGGGATAAAAAACATATCCCCCAATTGTTTGTGAATCGATTGGGTCATCCTTGTACACGTCAATATGTGCATCATTTAATCAAAGAAAAAGTCAATGCGTTGGATTTGGATCCACGGATCTCGGCCCATAGTTTTCGGCATAGTTTTGCGACCCATTTGTTGGATGGACATGCCGATCTTAGGATCGTACAAGAATTATTAGGTCATAGTGATATTCAAACAACGCAAATATATACACATATTCAATCGGATCGCTTAAAAAAAGCATATGATTCATATTTTTTATGGACGGATAAGAAAGAGGAGGAAAAATAGTATGTCTTGTGAAGGTTGTCCAAATGCAGGAAATTGCAGTAAGGATGCAAGTACTTGTGGCGTAGAAACGAATTCAAAAAATCATATCAAAGATGTCGTTGCCGTAATGAGTGGTAAGGGTGGTGTTGGTAAATCGACCATGACGGTCCTTTTAGCTAAATCATTGGCTGCTCAAGGAAAAAAAGTGGGTATCATGGATGCCGATATCACAGGGCCTAGCATTCCTCGTTTAATGGGGGTTGAAGATCAGCATGCATATGGCACCAAAGAGAATGAAATCTTACCGGTAGTTGTCGATGACATCAAATTAATGTCTTTAAATTTCATGGTAGAAAATGAAAGTGAACCCGTTATTTGGCGAGGTCCGATCGTGGGTAATGTTGTCAAACAATTTTATACCGATGTTCTATGGGAAGATCTGGATGTTTTATTGATCGATATGCCTCCAGGAACGGGAGATGTTGCCTTAACGATCATGCAATCTTTGCCTTTAAAAGGTGTTGTGATGGTATCTACACCACAACCAATGGTTTCCATGATTGTTGAAAAAGCTATCCATATGTGTGAAAAGATGGATATCCCTGTCTTGGGTCTCATTGAAAATATGGCGTATTTGGAATGTCCGAATTGCCATGAACACATTGATTTTTACAATAAAGAAGAATTGGATGCCTTCTTGAACAAGATCAAAGTACCTTGTTATGGTATGTTGCCACAAGTGGATCTATTACGTGATATCAATAGATATGATCAAAGTTATACTTTAGAGCAACAAGAAAAGACAATGGAATTGATGAAAGAAATTGCACAAAGAATGAGTGATGATCTGCAATAATGGAATATCAGTGGATCAAAAACAAACGGTATAAGAATGTTTCGATACGAATCAAAGAAGGACAGATCATTGTAACAAGTCCAACCCAAACGTCAAAGGATTTTGTGGATGCTTTTGTTCAAGATCATAGGCAATGGATCCAAAAACACTTGGTTGCATATGATGCTATACCTCGTATTCATCCAGGCATGACTTTATTTCTTTTAGAAAGACCCTACACTGTAATGGAAGGGAATGTTTGTGCTATCGATTCGGAAGAAGAAACCATTACGATTAATGGCAATGAAAAACATTGGCAAGCCTTATTAAAGGCGTTGGCACAAAAACAAATTACACCTCGTTTTCGTCAGTGGGAACAAGCTATGGGGTATACAGGATTGATGGTTCGTTATGGATATTATGCATCGAAATGGGGCAGTTGTCGAAAAGATACAGGATCGATCGCAATCAATACAAAGTTACTATTTGTAGATTGGGAAGAAGTGGATTCGGTTTTGGTTCATGAATTATGCCATATGAAATATCCAAATCATTCACAGGCTTTTTATCAGGAAGTCCTAGAATGGATGCCAAATTATTGGAAAGTTCATAAACATTTGATTCATCGTTCCATCCCTATATTCGAACAAAAAGGATGACCATTTTTTTGGTCATCCACTTTTTTATACATTGATTTGTGCTTCAATACCTAATTCATCGCTATGTTTGTCTAAGATTGGATCAATATAATCAGCAAAGAATTCTTCGGTTTGTTGAACCGAACGACCAACATAATGGATGGGTTCCATATGCGATTCGATTTGTTCTTTGGTCATGCCAAATTTTGGATCCTTCGCGATACGATCAATCAAATCGTTGGGTTTTCCTTCTTCTTTGACAACTTTTCCAGCCGCCATTGAATGTTCACGAATCAATTCATGTAATTCTTGACGATCTCCACCGGCTTTCACCGCATCCATCATGATATTTTCCGTTGCCATGAATGGCAATTCCTTTAAGAGGTCGGCTTCTACCACTTTTGGATACACAACCATACCATCGGTAATATTTAAATACAAATCTAAGATCCCATCGGTTGCGAGGAAGGCTTCAGCAATACTAATTCGTTTGTTGGCAGAATCATCAAGAGTTCTTTCAAACCATTGTTCACTGGCTGTCATGGCTGGATTCAACGAATCAGCAATCACATAACGAGCTAAAGAACCCATGCGTTCCGATCGCATTGGATTGCGCTTATAAGCCATGGCACTGGAACCAATCTGACCTTTTTCAAATGGTTCTTCTACTTCTTTCATATGTTGCAGTAAACGAATATCATTAGAAAATTTATGAGCACTTTGTGCAATACCCACCAATGCATTGATCACTTGGGTATCGTATTTTCGGGTATAGGTTTGTCCTGAAACTGGGAAATAGTTGTCATATCCTAATTTTTCACAGATTTTCTTATCCAATGCTTTGACCTTTTCCGTATCGTTATTGAATAATTCCATGAAACTGGCTTGTGTTCCAGTTGTTCCTTTGCAGCCTAATAACTTTTTATTTTCCAATAAATGTTCAATTTCGATATAGTCCATATAAAGATCTTGGGCCCATAGGGATGCTCGTTTGCCAATGGTCGTCGGTTGTGCGGGTTGAAAATGAGTAAAAGCTAGGCATGGCATATCTTTATATTCCAAAGCGAACTTTTTGAGTTGGGCCAATACATTAACAATCTTTTTTTGGACCAGTTCCAATGCTTCATGCATGATGATCAAATCGGTATTATCACCTACATAACAGCTAGTAGCACCTAAATGAATGATACCTTTGGCTTTTGGACATTGTACACCATAGGCATATACATGGCTCATCACATCATGACGAACAATTTTTTCACGGGCTTGAGCAACATCATAATTGATATCGTCTTTGTGTGCAATCAATTCATCAATTTGTTCATCCGTGATATCTAGACCTAATTCTTGTTCGGATTGTGCTAAAGCAATCCAAAGTCGTCTCCAGGTGCGAAATTTTTTATCATTTGAAAATAATGCTTGCATTTCTTTGGACGCATATCGTTGCGACAAAGGGGATTGATAATATGCAGTTTGTGCCATTTGTTTTCCTCCATTACAATACTTTTATTATACGTGAGTACAAATACCAATTCAATTTAATTTCGTGTATAATTAGGAACGGATAAAAGGAGAAGCCGTATGAAGCATCTTTCTATTTTAGCAACCAAAGTTAGTTCATCTTTATTGCATCTGATTGGCCATGGTGGTTCTATGCCTGGTGAAATCGGATTGAAATTTGATCAAAATATATTATCAAAACTGAAAATCAACGGTCCGGTCCTCTTAGTAACAGGTACGAATGGAAAAACAAGCACAGCCAACATGATCACCGATCTTCTGGTCGATGCGGGATATGATGTCATTTCCAATCGTAAAGGGGACAACCTGAAAGCAGGAATCACGACTACTTTATTAACGCATAGTTCTTTATCAGGAAACGTGAATGCCAATGCCATGGTCTTGGAAGTGGATGAATTAAATATCCGTCATATTTTGCCCTATCTTCCTGTAACGGGTTTAGTGGTCACAAATTTTTTCCGGGATCAATTGGATCGAGCCAAAGAAATGGAGCAATTGATTCTTTCCATCGAAAAGGTATTACCGAATTACACAGGTGAATTGATCTTGAATGGCAATGATCCCAATGTCGTTCGTCTATCATATAAAGCTCCAAAAGCACATGCTACCTATTTTGGTATGGATAAAAATATCTATAGCGTCGATCATACCAATGAAGCAAGTGAAGGGAAGTTCTGTCCTCTTTGTGGCCAGAAATTAGACTATGAATATTATCAATATTCGCATATTGGTAAATTTCATTGTAGTTCATGTGATTTTCAAACACCTCCATTGGATATCAAACTGCAAGATATTGATTTAGAAAAAGAAACTTTTACTTGTGATGGAACGGCTTTTCATTCTCCTTATGAAGGTATGTATTCCATGTATAATTGTGCCGCTATCTTAGCCGTAGCTAAAGTTTGCGGTATTTCAGTGGATGTGGCCAAGCGTGTATTTGCTCATGCACCACAACCAAAGGGAAGAAATGAAAAATTTGAAAAAAATGGCCATCTTTGTATCTTGAATTTGGTAAAAAATCCAACGGGCGCCAATGAAGTCATGAAAGTCATTGAAAGAGATACGAAGCCTAAAAAAGTTTGCATCGTCTTAAACGATCGGGAACAAGATGGTACGGATGTTTCTTGGATCTATGATACTTTTTTTGAAAAGATCATAACGGATGAAACCAAAGAAATTGTATGTACCGGTTTACGTGCCAATGATATGGCTTTACGAATTTATTATGGAGGCTATCAAGGATCCATTCGAGTGATCACACAGCTCCAAGATGCGATTCATCAAGCTTTTATAGATATTGATCGCACTTATGTGGTCGCAACCTATACAGCTCTATTACCCGCTCGTGGAGCCATCGTAAAGGAGATGGAATAAGTCTATGGAACAAGTACTGAAAGTTTGTTGGATGTATCATGACATCATGGATCTCTATGGTGATAAAGGAAACATCATGACCTTAAAGAAGCGGTGCCTGGATCGTCATATTGGTTTTGATTTGCATACATGTGGCATTGGCCAAAAAGATGATCTTTCCAATTATGATTTGATTTTTTTGGGTGGCGGTGCCGACAAGGAACAAATTTCTTTGATTCCTGATTTGTTGCAACGAAAAGAAAACATCCAAAAGGCCATGGATGAACATACGTTTATTTTATTGATTTGTGGTGGCTATCAATTGTTTGGTCAATATTATATTGCAGCAGATGGTAAAAAAATTGCCGGTCTTGGTTTTTATCCTTATTATACGGATACGGGAAAAATGGGATCTCGTTGCATTGGCAATATCGTGATCGATGCACAATTGGATGAAATGCACACCAAGATCATTGGGTTTGAAAATCATGGTGGTCAGACTTTAGGTGTAACCAAACCTTTGGGCAAGGTCCTATCAGGTTGTGGGAATGCCTTTGATGCTGGCTTTGAGGGATTCTATGATGGTAAAGTTTTAGGTACCTATTTACATGGACCTTTGTTGCCAAAAAATCCGGATGTAGCTGATTTTGTGATCTATAAAGCATTGAAAAAAAGAAATCCGGATTTACAGTTAAAAGATCTTTCACCACTGACAAATCCATACGATCAAGCGGCTCGTGAGGTCTTGCTCACACGAATGCATATTGAAGATGATAACTAAAAAACGCAGGGCATTATTTTGCTTCTGCGTTTTCAAATGTCAAAATTTCCAGTTCACTAAACATCTTATAAACAACGGTTTTAATGACAGAAATCATGAGTTGGGTTTCGTCATTCATACGGGTGGGTTGAAATTCATTCTTGATCATGCCAAATTGGAGAACTTGATGTAGATAATGGTCAAAACAATCGCTAAAAGAATTATAGACAGTCGCAATACTATTTGTTGTATCATCCGGTTCTAGCCGTCGGACAATTTCAATCATGGTTTGAATTTCGGTCAATGAATAGCATTTTTTTAAAATGCAAACCGCAATTAAGTATGCCAAATGATATTGTTTATAGTGTTTCTTGATAGGCGGATGAACGATACTGTTTTTCACATAATTATTGACCATATTGGAAGTAATAACTTTATCGGGTTTATCTTCTAAAAAAAATAAAGGTGATAATCGATCGTTGATAAAGAAAATCACTTGATCCATATATACATCAAAATCGGGTAATTGCTCCCATTTTGGACATTGAAAAGTGTCGAGTTCTTTTTTAATTTGTGCTATTTCCATAGAGATAGTTTATCATAATATAAAAAACGTTACAATGTAGTTTTAAGAACTAGATTTATTGACTATATAAAACAGTTAGGCTACAATAGGATTACGAGGATAGTTTTATGATAAAAATTGTAACAGACAGTGCGTGTCAAATGTCACCAGCACAAGGAAAACAACATGGTATATATGTAGCTCCTTTGATGATCACGATCAATGGTCATAGTTATCGTGATTTTGATCAAATCACCGACGTCCAACTGTTACGGATGATCAAAGATGGTGGTGTACCTTCCACTTCACAACCATCCATTGGCGAGAAAACGGATATATATGATCAAATCATTGCCGAAGGCGATGAGATCATTGATATCACGATGGCAGATGGTTTAAGCGGAACCTATTCATCCGCCTTAGTTGCCAAAGCGTCTTGTAAGGATCCAACCAAAGTGTCGGTCGTGAATGCACGTACTTTATGTGTGCCACAATATGTTTTAGTCAACCATGCACAACAAATGGCGGCTTCTGGTGCTAGTAAAGAACAAATCCTATCGATGTTAGAACAATCTATTCCTACTTCAGAAAACTTTATGATTCCTGTGGATTTTGATTTTTTAGTTCGTGGTGGACGTTTATCCAATGCCTCGGGCATATTAGGTGGATTATTGAAATTGATCCCGATCATTCGAGCCAATGATACATGTACAAAGTTAGAAAAATTCGGCATTGTTCGTACGTATACCAAAGCATTAAAAAATATGTTGGATACTTTTGAAAAAGATGGAGTAACCAATGAATATACGTTCTGTCTAGCACATGCACATAATGAAGAATGGGCCAATAAAGCAATGCAAATGATACAAAAACGTTTTGAACATGCAAAGGTTGTTATTTTGCCAATGAGTCCTGCCTATATTTGTCAAGGAGGTCCTGGTTGCATTGCCTTCCAAGCCATTCATATCATTAATGAATAGAGTTTCTTAGGAAGCTCTTTTTTTTTGAGCGTATGATTTGTTTATCTAACTTGTTTTCGATATATTGATTTCATCTTAATTCGATTGAGAGGTATTTATTATGTTACGTAAAGTAGAAAAACAAGTACAAGGATATCGCACACAAGATGGTGCTGGGGTACAGCTTGTCCGTGTATTAGGTAATGAAACGGTGGATGCGTACGATCCCTTCTTAATGTTGGATGCATTTGATTCCACTGATCCAAATGATTATATCAAAGGATTTCCCATGCATCCTCACCGTGGTATCGAAACTTTCACCTTTCTTTCAAAAGGATGTATCCTTCATGAAGATCATCTTGGTACAAAGGCTTCTATACATGATGGAGAAGCTCAATGGCTTACAGCTGGATCCGGTGCCTTTCATTCTGAAATGCCACAACCATCTGAACGTTTGTTAGGTTTGCAACTTTGGTTGAATCTTCCTGCAAAGGATAAATTAACAGCTAAGCCCTATTATCATGGCGTCATCCAACGCGAGATACAAGAATTTGATTTGGGATATGGAAAATTACGGTTACTTGCAGGAAAATATAAAAATCATAAAGGTATACAAGGAAGATATCTTCCTTTGGATTTCTATGATATTTTACTTGAACCGAATCAATCTTTTGCATTCGATGTGCCAGGCTCCAATAAATCAGCTATGGTTTTCACTTTAGAAGGCAATGCCATTGTTAGTGGAACACCCATTGCTGCCAAAACAGCTGCAAAACTGGGTGCAGGTGATACCGTTTCCATTCAATCTTACGAAGATCCTATTGAAATTATTTTCATGTGCTCTAATCGATTAAAAGAGCCTGTAGCTTGGTATGGCCCTATTGTAATGAATACACAACATGAGTTGTATGAAGCTTTCAATGAATTAAATACCGGCAATTTTATTAAAGAAGTTGCCACTTATGAAAATAAGTAATGAGCTAGAAGGAGAAAAAACAATGAATGCCATTTTTCAACGAACCAGTGTTCGACAATTTCAAAATAAGCCAGTAGAAGAAGAAAAAATTGAAAAAATCTTACGAGCCGCCATGGCAGCTCCATCAGCTGGAAATCAACAACCATGGGAATTTTATGTGATTACCAATCCAAAAACGATTCAAGAAGTATCTCAGTGTAGTGCCTATGCAGGATGTGCTGCACAAGCACCCGTTGTCCTTGTTCCATGTTTACGAACCAATGGATTGATATTCCCACAAATGGGTGAAATCGATATGGCAATTGCAACGGAAAACATCCTTTTAGAAATTACTGAATTAGGTCTTGGAGGTGTTTGGCTTGGCATTGCGCCATTGGCAGATCGAATCAAAAAGGTAGATTCGATCCTTGATTTAAAGGATAACTTGCATGCTTTTGCATTGATTCCAATTGGCTATCCAGCACAACAGCATCCGCAACAAGATCGTTTTGATATCGATCGAATCCATTTTATTCGATAAACTGAAATTTTTATTATTTTAATATATAATAAATCCTATGAAAAACAAAAAAAGAATATTGAAACGAATTTTTGTAGTGTGTATTGTATTTGTTATTCTTGGATCCATTTTTTACATCCAAGATGGATATTCGATGGATTCCACAGCAAAAAGTGCATTGCATTCAACAGCAGCTGTCATCGTAAAAGAAGAACGATCCGCGACTCTTTTTCAGCCAAATAAGAGAACGAATACTGGTCTTATTTTTTATCCAGGTGGCAAAGTAGAATACCAAGCATACGCACCATTGATGCAAGATTTTGCCAAAAAAGGCATTTATTGTGTATTGGTAAAGATGCCGTTGAATTTAGCTGTATTTGATGTCAATGCTGCCGATTCCTATATACAAACAACAAAAAATATCTCGAATTGGTATATTGGTGGACATTCTCTGGGTGGTGCCATGGCAGCTAAATATGCAGACCAACATCCAAAGAATCTGAAAGGGCTCTTGTTATTAGGTGCCTATAGTACCCAAGATTTGACGGATACAAATTTATCTTGTTTAGCAATTTATGGTAGCCATGATCATATCATGAATCATGGTCATTGGCACAAATATCGTCATGATCTTCCTGAAAATACTGTTGTAAAAATCATTAAAGGTGGAAATCACTCACAATTTGGATCCTATGGTTTACAAAATAAAGACGGAAAAGCTACCATATCACCAGCAAAACAACAACACGAAACTGTCGAAGAAGCAATAAAACTCATGCATATCGCAAATTAAATGAAGAAGCATTGAATTGCTTCTTTTTTTCAATTTTTATAGAAATCTATTTTGTTACATAATATATATTATGCGAAGTAACAGGTTCAAAAATTGATCCTATTACTAAATGTTTTTGTTTTGATACAACTAGTTACCACATTTACCAACTAGCTAACACATTTATGAAAATATTCTACTTTTCTTACTACAACTAATTAACGCAAAAGATAAAGTAAAGAAATAAAAACGAAGAAATAGAAATACTTCTTCGTTAAAAAATTGATTCTATAGATCAAGATAAGCAGTGATGTCTTTTGATGTTGGTTTCTTTTTACTTGTACGACGTTTCTTTTTCACCGGTTTGTGCTGCAGGATATCGAGCGTTTGCTGTGCAATCTCATAAGTACGCAACTTATGGTCTTGATCCCTTTCAATCACCTGTTTTGTGGCATCACCTATTGAATCGGAATCAAATTGAGGAAACATTCGATGGACCATCTCGATAACCTCGGCAGTGATCTTTGCTTCATGCATTGGATCAAGGGATGAAATATCTTCGGGTTCATAATTTTGATTGGATATTCCTTTCGCTGCATCAATGATCTTTTGATCTTCCTGCTGTTCGATTTGCTGCTGTACCATAAGATCTAATTGGCTCTTCATATGTCTAAAATGTTTGTCGTTGACCTTACGGATATAATCGCAATC
>NZ_JAXDRQ010000024.1:0-49690 GCF_034090965.1 Absicoccus sp.
GCTTTGTAGAGTTCTGTGTTAAAATTAGACATGGGAAGTCTCCTTTCGAATTTTTTTGGACACAATTATTCTACAAGGATTGACTTCCTTTTTCTATGCAAACGGAACTCTAACGTTTACACAAAATATTTTATGCTATCATTCAAGCTATAATAATTTGTATTATAATTGTAAGCGTCAGATAAAATAGTGGATTCCAATTCATCAATAAATTTTCAATAATTTTGGTGAATAGAATTAAAGTTTTTAGAGTTGATCCAAAAACTTTAATAAATTCTAGATTGGAGTCTAAATTGTATGAAGGTTGAAGTATCTCCTGTAAAACAGGTGAAGATTAAATACTGGCTTGATGTGATCCATAAGTGCAGGGCCAATGGCCTCACAAATACTGAATTTTGTAAACAGAACAATATCAATGAAAAAAGCTATTACTATTACCTGGCCAAGATTCGAAAGATGGCTATTGAAGATATTCCCATAAAAAAATCAAACCTTTCGGCTGCCTATGAGAGCACCTGCTTTGAAGAAATATCGGTATCTTCATTTCCTGCTGCGCATACGGATCCTATCACGATTCATATCGGTAATGTGGATGTTGGAATGTCTGAGGATGTATCGGAAGAATTCCTGATCAAATTATTTAAAGCGGCATCGAAATGTTAGATCTGAACAAACTAGATCATATCTATTTGGCTTGCTCTCAGACCGATATGCGAAAGTCAATTGACGGCCTTTCTGCTATTGTACAGGAAGAATTTCAATTGGATCTGTATTCAAACAGTCTGTTTCTTTTCTGCGGAAGGAAGAATGATCGAATCAAAGTGTTGTATAAAGTGTTGTATTGGGATGGTGATGGTTTTCTTCTGATGTACAAAAGACTGGAAGATGGCCGATTCAGATGGCCTAGAAAACAAAAGGAAGTCAAAGATCTTACGCATCAACAGCTTCGATGGCTGTTGGAAGGATTAGAAATCGATTAGCCAAAGGTCATCAAAAAAGTAAGTCCAAAAAGTGTGATATAATATAGCCAAAACCGCGATATATAAAGCATATTATGGTATAATATAGAAGATAAAAACAGGTCAAATCAATGATAAAGACTACCAAAAATTATATCTTCAGGTCCAGCAATTATATGCAGATATGGCGACTATGTGTGATGGATTGAAGAAACAGGTAGAATTGCTTCAGCAGGAAAATTTCCTATTGAAAGAATCGAATGAATATTACCGAAAAAAACTGTTCGGAACCAAAAGTGAAACGGCAAAGTCACTTGGTTTTGAGCAGCTTTCTTTATTTGATGAGGCCGAATCGATATTGGAAGAAAATCCTGGATATGTGGATGTCACCTATAAACGCAAGAAGAAGCATAAAAAAGTACCTGGTGAGATCAGTGCAAAATTCAAGAATCTGCCAAAAATCAAACGATTATTGGATATACCTAAAGAAGATCGTTATTGCGAACAATGTGGATCTGATATGGTCCGTGTTGGTGAAGAATTTGTACGTAATGAATTGAAGTTCACACCGCCAAAACTGGAACTGGTCGAAGTATATCGGGCCACATATGAATGCCGGAATTGCAGGAAACATGGCAAGCCAAATATGATCAAAGCCGAAGTACCAGCTAATGTGATACCACATAGCTATGCATCGGCAGACAGTGTGGCATATATCATGGTACAGAAATATGTGAATGCAGTAACCCTTTACAGACAGGAGCGAGAATGGAAACATTTGGGAGTCGAATTGAGCCGTGCCACCATGTCAAGCTGGATGGTCATAGCTGCCAGAGAATGGCTGTATCCCCTGGTTCAAAGGATGCACTCTATATTGATCAATCAGACGTATATCCATGCAGATGAAACAACGGTCCAGGTACTTAAAGAAGAAGGAAAGAAGAACACTTCAAAATCGTATATGTGGGTATATGCGACGCATAAATATTCGAAGACACCGATACGATTGTTCGATTATCAGCCGAACCGGAAAGGAGCGCAGGCAAAGGAATACCTGAAAGGATTCAGTGGAATATTGATCACTGATGCGTATGCAGGATATGATCAGATTCCAGGAGTAGACCGCTGTTACTGCTGGGCACATCTGAGAAGATATTTTGCTGATGCCTTACCAAAAGATCTTGATTCGAAGCATGCAACCTATCCAAGACAGGCAATCGAGAAACTGCAGAAGATCTTCCATGAAGAAGCATTATTAGAGAATCTTGATACAGAAAAACGACAAAAGAAACGGAACGAGATACAGGCACCAATGGTTGAAGATTTTTTTGCGTGGATAGATATAAATAAGGATAAAGTACTTGGAGCATCAAAATGCGGAAAGGCTTTTAATTATGCTCTAAACCAGAAAGCAGGTCTTATAAAATATCTGGAAGATGGAAATATACCAATGACTAACAGTATAGCCGAAAGAGCGATACGGCCATTCACGATTGGTAGAAAAAACTGGTTATTTAATGGGGGGGTCCAGGAGGAGCAAGAGCCAGTGCAGCAATATACAGCATCATCGAAACGGCAAAAGCCAATAAAATTGATCCATATAAATATCTGAATTTTCTATTTAATTCATTACCCGGCCTGGACTTTATATCGGCACCATCATTACTGGATGATTACTTACCATGGAACAATGATATACAGACTATATGTAAATAAACCCGTTATGATACGAATTACTGTTTGATCACAACGGGTTTTAATCTGACATCATCGACACGGGTTTATCTGACGCTTACATTGTAAACAAGGAAATTGGAATAAATATCATTTCAAGATTCAGTATTGAATGTACTTTTCGATACGATCCTTAAACTGATCGTTGACCAACAATTGATTCAATACCATCGACCAATTATTCAGATGTCCTTTGTCCCATTTTTTCTGTAGTTCTTTCACACGTAAATAGAGCAGTTTGAATACGGCTTCATGATTTGGAAATGACCCTTTTTTCGTCACTTTTCGAAAGGAAGAATTTACCGATTCGATCGCATTTGTCGTATACATGACTTTTCGAACAGCAGATCCATAATCAAACAGCTGTTCTACATGAAGAAAATTCCTTTTCCATACTTCGATCGCTCCAGGATATTGTTTCCAGTTGTCGCAGAATGTGTCGAACGCAGTCTTAGCTGCTTTTAGTGAAGAGGCTCCATATACTTTTTTAAGATCGGATGTGAATTTTTTGTAGTCCTTAGTTGGTACATATCGGATGGAGTTCCGAATCAGTTGACAAATACACCCCTATCTTGGCAGCATAACAATGCCTCATAAGCAAACAAAATATTGTTATTATTAGATAAATTACTTTTTCCTATTAATATTTCCTTTTACTAATCGAAGTGCCATTTTGGTTTCTTCTTTCATGAAAAGGTTCATACAAAGCATGCTTGCTGTAACATAAATCAACAATCCGGTGATTGAGTTAAATAATATGCCACATGTGATAAATACAGTTACCTCAATGAAAAGATATAACCACTCTCTAAATTCGAACTTATACTCTTTAAAATCCCAAATAGAGAAAATAAGCCAAATATAAGCAGAAACAAGAGTTCCATATGAAAAAGCCTCTTTATATGGATATATTTGAACAAACGACCAATTAAGAATAGCACCGATAATTAAAATCAATATTAAACGTATGAAATAAAGGTTCTGTTTTTTGAATGCTTTATATAAATTGACATAAACACCTTTAATTATTATATAGACCATTTGTGTTCCAAATAAAATGAACAAAACATTGATGGCTCCCGTATAATTCTGCAACAGAATCTCGATAATAAATCTTGCCGGAAATGCCGCCGCTACAATAACAGTGCCAAAAAGCATGACATATCTACGAATTCTGATAACATCATCATGCTCTGAATGATTACAAAAATAATTGTACAGAGTCGTGGTAATAGGAGTAATCGCAACGTTTAGAAAGCCTTCCATACTTACCGCAAAAGAATAGTATGCAAACTGCGCTGAATCCATCATTACCTTAACGAACCATCGATCCATACTTGAAAGAAGTATATTCGAAAAGTTGCCGATCATTAAGAGAAAACCTGCTTTGATGTCCTCCCATAACAGTTTTATCGAAACATGTCCAGGTTCTACACCTTCTAATATTTTTGAAATATTGATTTCTAAAGCAAACCAAATGATAGTATCAACAATTACATATGAAATCAAATATAAAAAATAGTCATCTGTTCTCACAATAAAAAGCAATGCCATGTTTGCGATGAATGTGAAAATCGTAGTGAGATTAAGAATTTTGCTATAAGACTTAAATTCACCAACAGCTTGATAAAGATTTTTAAAGTAGCTAGCCATATTTGCCGACATAATTGTCATAGCAAAGGCTATGATTATCCGATCTCTAAATAATAATGCTAAGGGAATAAGAATAGCACTCTCGATCAACATCATTGTTCGAAACGAAACCATTCCAGTTTTGAGTTCTTTCCGATCAATCTTATCTATTTCTTTGCCTCCATATCTAAGATACATACCATCTGCATATCCCAAGGCAAATATACCCACATAAGTTGTATAAAGTTGAAATGTCTTTATTGCTGCATATGAATCTACAGATAAATATTTTGGAAGAAGAAAATTGGTTAGTAGATTAAACACCATATTAATGATGTTTGCCAGAAGAATCTCCATCATCCCTTTTTTAAGGTTGTTCTGCATAATTACACTACACTCTTTCTTTCGTCAAATCATACAATTGTATGGCAAAAATAAAAACTTTTGTTTCAAAAAAATAAGGCAACAATTATTATCTGTTACGATGTTAAAAGCAACGGAGTATTTTTGATATTCTACGAGCATCTTGTCTCATCCGTATAATAAACAACTTTAGATGTATACAAAAGTAGCACATCCATCTCAAAAATTGCTACATATGGATTAAACTTGTGTTTTACAACAAAAATATTGAATTTAGTGAACATTCCATTCCATGCTTTGGATACTAATTTTCACAATAGCATATCACATGACCAATTGACTATTTTACTTGCCACAACCGTGAATTCCTTAACGATGCACACACAACAATGCAGTTAATAAAAGAATTCAATGAAATTTAGCCAAGATACATTTGAATTTTTTAATGTGTCTACATTGATATCATTACGGAGAATGCGGTAGCTCTCATCTAATTTGAAATCTTTGTAATCGCAGAATACCTACATTAAACTAGCTTTTTCTCTATTAATCCTGCTTTGATTTAAAATAATAGATTATGATATATAAGAGGATAGAAAACCGTATTAATATTTACACTAGAAAAAACTAAAATTGTTATATTAAGCATAGCAGTTACAGCACCACATAAACGGAGTCTGCCTTCATTAATACTTAATACATACTTACTATGCATTGTATCCATAGCTCTCCCGAGTAAAATAAAATTCACCAACATCAAACTCTCCATCATTCGATATGCATCAGGAAGAATTGAAGTAATTGGAATAACTACAAGCATAATAATATTCATTTTTTCAACAAAATTCGTAAAGTTCAAATCTGCATTTCGAGAAAGCTCCTGACTGTTTCTTATTATTAGTATGCCTATCTCAAATGTAATAAACAGAGTTATAATTATTAGCACTTTTCTAGCATTTATTTCAACCCCTTGATAAGCATACATTGAATATCTTTCTGACATATTAAGAAAAGTTGATATATGAAAAAGAATATTTCCTAAAAAGCGTGTAGCCAAAATCCCCACAGTAATAATAATTGATGTTACTACGATTACATCATGTCTTTCTAAGAAAAAAGGGAATAGTATCAGTAGAAAAATAATACTAGCAGAATGAAACATACTAGCTACAATTACACAAGAGACGAATCTTACCAAATCAATCTTTCTTTTGTAATTTATAAGTGCATCTAACCCTAACCATATAAAAATCAAGGCCATACTATTTCTGATTTGCACAACATCCAGCATAAATGGAGAAATTGTATAAAGTGCAATAACAAAGCACCAATTTTCTGTATTTTTTTTTGTAAAATAAAATATAGCTATTATAAATATAGCTGAAAATAATATCAGAAAATGCTTATAGTCCAATCCAACTAAGTTTGATAATTTTGTAACTCCCACATACAAAATTTCAAAGTTATTACCGAGACTATCAATATGAGAATATTTGTACAAATAATTAGCATAATCTGCATTACCATAACTCCATCCAAAAAGAATCCAAAGCCATACCAAAAGGAGTCCTCCAAAGAAATCAGATCTTTTCAAAATGAAGCATACCATTATTAGCAAGATTGAAATAACCAATATTATCATATCAATGTACCATTTTCTTTCCGTCAGATATTCCTTTTTTTATATCCTTTATCTTTTTTATCCTATCATCTTCATAAAGTAAGGTCTTTATTAAAATTTTTATTATATACAACTTACTTGTATTTAGTTCGAGTTTTTTATCAAGATAAATTGCATTTCTGACCATATAGTATTTTCTTTTAGGTGAATGATTTGTAACATATATGGTTCTTCCAAACATTTTTCTACATTTTAGGTTACCAAGATCATGCCAAATACTGACATTGTAATCTTTTAAAACCTTATACCCTGCTTGATTTGCTCGAATGCAGAAATCTCTATCAACCCCATCAATAAATAGGTTCTCATCAAATCCACCAATTTTCCTCCAAACATTCAAGTTTGTTAGAGAGGCACTTGTTATCACCCATTGTTCCTCTCTGATGCCTTTTTTTATTTCATCAGCAAATTTTTCATTGTGTCTATAAATAACATTTGGTGCTAAAATCGCAACATCATTAGAAACGTATCTAGTTAATTCTTTGATAAGATTATCTTCAGTTATAGAATCTTGATCTAAAGTTATAATCCAACTAAAGTCATTGTCTATCGCATATTGACATAATTGGTTTAATGCTCTTGCAATTCCCTGATTTTTCGAGTTTTTTAATAAAATGACTTCATTTTGCTTACACAATTCATCAATCATTTTAATATTCGTAGAACCGTTATCAAGAACAATAACTGCATCAACTTGATCAATAATTGAAGCAATATTACTTATTAATATCTCTTTGTCTGGATTGAATGTAACAATTCCAGCGCATATTTTTTCCATTATCTACCAATCCCTTTTATTCATTCAATATATCTACCAATTTTTGACTTACATTTTCAAAACGATACTTATTAAAAAAATCCCTTTCTATATGTTTAACGCAAAAATCATAAAAATCTTTATCATATAGTAATTTTTCAAAAGCATTTTCCCATTCATCTCTTGTATCAGCTATAATTCCATTTCCCTGAATTATATCGGTATTTACTCCTACACCGCTACCAATTACAGGTTTCTTCATATTTAAATATTGAATTAATTTAAACCCGCATTTCCCACTATTAAATTTATTATCTTTTAAAGGCATAATGCCTATTGTGAACTTGCTAATTTCATTGATATAAGTGTTTTTGTTCCATTTTACAAAATAAGAATTTTTTATTTTTTTTGTATAATCCAGTGGCGTGTTACTTATAATAGATACTTTTATCTCTGGATGTTTTTCGATTACACGATTCAATGAATCAACAATTAATTCAAGATTATTTATAGTTGTTTGACTACCGATCCATCCAATAATTTTAGAATCAAATGTATTTGACCAATAAGGTATATATTTTTTTGTATTTTCAATTGTAGGAATAATCTGGCAATTGCTATTATATTTTTGATAATACTCCTTTAAGGTTTTATTACCACAAATTACAACATTAGCTTGTGAAGCTATAGCAGAAGAATTATCTCCTTTCAATGTATAAACGGCATCATCAATATCAAATATTATTTTTTTATTATTTTTCTTAATTTTTTTCAAAAAAGTATATTTGCACCGAGGGACAATTGCTTTTTGAATAAAAATAACATCACTCTTTGGAGCAATAAATAATAGCTCGTATATTCTTTTTATAGAATTGAGCACATATTGAACAATAATTTGGGGAATAAATTTTTTCTTATTATGCATATATGTTGTCACATACTTGTTATCCCAAAAACTAAACCATTTTACTTCAAAGTTATTCTCTATCTCTTCCCGAAAAATATAGGCCCGATATTGAGATGAAGCTCCTTTTTCGGCATAAAGAGTAAATACGCACAGTTTTTTTTTCATACTAATATAGACTACCTCTTATACTTTATTTTGAATTTCTCTCATATAGGCTTCCACAACGATCTGCCTATCAAATTCTTTTTCGACTTTTACTCTTCCAGCAAGACCCATTGCTTTACGTTTTTCATTATCAAGTTTCATGAACTTATTAATAGCTTTAATAAGGGCTTGACTATTCTTCAGCGGAATCATATAGCCATTAATTCCATCATCAATAACTTCTCTACAGCCAGATCGATCTGTAGCAATAATTGGTCGACCAGATGCACTTGCTTCTAAAAGTACATTGGAAAGGCCTTCAGGATAATACGTAGGATGGATAACACAATGTATATTTTCTAGAAAACTAGATACATCACGAATCATACCATGATAAATAACTATTCCATTATCGTTATATTCATTTAGTTTCCCTTCATATTCAGTTTCACAAAAACCACAAATATGAAATTCTGTGTTAGGGTATTCTGCCTTTATCACTTTTGCTGCTTCAAGATATTGATCAATACCTTTTTCTTTCATTATGCGAGAAATAAAAGCAAATCTGATTATTTCATCAGATGGATATTCCTTTACAGGAAAACGATCAAGATTTACTCCAGAACCAGGTATAAGCTTTTGTTTATCTATAGCAATATTATGGTCAATGAAAAATTGCTGGTTTTCTGTATTCTGAAAGAAAACGCGTTGAATTTTTCTAAATGCAATTTTATAAAGGATAATTGAAACCTTTTGAGCGATTCCAGGATTCTCTACAGCTGTGCCTAATCCAGTAATGTTCGCAACAAAAGGTATATTCTTCTCTGCCGCAGCCATTGCTCCATAGATATTGGGCTTAATAGTAAAACCTAGAACAATATCAGGTTTAACTTCAACTAGTAGTTTTCTATAAGACTGAAGCATTTTAGCTTCGTGAATAGGATTCATTCCATGTCGTTCAACATCTATCTCATAGAAATGGCACCCTAATGCTTTTAAGTCATCTATTCTTTCACCGTATGGAGAAGAGATAGAAACATCATAACCGTCAGCAAGTAAACGCTCAACAATCTCAAGTCTGAAATTATAAATAACCACATCGTGATTGACTAAGAATAAAACTTTCTTTTTTTTATTCCCTTCTGTTCTCATGACACTTTCTTTTAGATTTACCTTCTGATAATCAATGCCTTTATAATGACTTATACTTTGTTTGTAACAACTATTCCCAAATGCTTTATTTACCAATTCACCAATCTTGCCTGGTACTTTGCCACCTACAAAGACAGCTAGATTCAGAATTTTTAATAACTTAACACGCTCATCTGTTACATTTCCTATTTCTTTTACCATTTCACTGGTCTTTGTCCATTCTGGATTCTGTGGAATAAGAACAACTGCATTTTCTTTTTGCTCTTTTATAAGCATAATTTGGCATAAGAATTCGCATAAATTATCAATATGTAATATTGAACGTTCATTGTTCACATCCGGGAATATTGGTAATTTCTTTGCTAATTTAGCTAAAGTAGGATAATTTCCTTTTGATCCTTTTCCATAGATCATTGGTGGTCTTAATACCAATACTTTAAAATCATCATCGGCCAATTCTCTTACTGCTACATCAGCTTGTAGTTTACTGTCTCCATAAAAATTAGCTGGATTTGGAACTGTATCTTTATCAATGATCTTTTCTTGTCCATAAGGAGCTGAATCACCATATACAATCATTGATGACATAAAGATAAATTCTTTAACATGTTCTAATTTAGCTTTTTGACAAACTTTAATGGCTAGATCTGTATTGACTTTATAGTATTTTTCTTTTGTTTCATCCGATACATTTCCAACATCTGCATGGGCAATACCTGCTACATGATACACAACATCGTAATTAGAAAAATCAGTCTCTTTCCATGTTGGATCCAGCATATCTAATGTATCAATCTCAAAATTATCTGGATAATGATGGTTGGCATATTCTTTAAATGTCTCACCAATATAGGATCCTTTTCCAGTAATCAATATCTTTTTATGTTGTGTTGTATCCACTTCAACCGGTTGCCCAAAACCAATAGGACCAATTAAATCTTCTTTTGACTTTTCATCGGTATAATGACGACCAACAGAAGTTTTCTTCATCTCTCCTGTTCCGCCTTCCACTACACTCTCATCATTACTAAATACATGCAATGAATCTAAGAAGATCTTCGTATCCATTTTTGGCCCTAGATGTTTGACATATTCCCCATCTAATTTTGCTTTATCGGGAATTTCCAATTCATCTCTTCCATTGATTTGTGCCCAACCTGTTAATCCTGGTTTAACATCATTGGCACTACATTTATCTCTTTCTGCTGTTAATAAATCTTGATTCCATAATCCTGGTCTAGGTCCAATGACGGACATATTCCCAATAAATATATCCCAGATTTGTGGTAATTCATCTAAGGAATGGGCACGAATAAATTTTCCAACTTTTGTGATATATTGATCTGGATTATCCAACATATGCGTTGGTACATCATGCGGTGTAGACATTTTCATGGAACGGAATTTATGCAACTTAAAATATTGTTTATTCTGTCCCAATCGTTTTTGGGTAAATAATACAGGACCTGGATCTTCCAATTTGATAGCTAGTGCAATCGTTCCCATGATCGGACTCAATACAACTAAACCACCAAAGGAAAGAAGGACATCCATTCCACGTTTGATATATTTTTCATAAAAAGAAGGACGGTATAAAGAATCACCAATTTCAATTAAGTGACCTTTTATTCCATCCGCATTTTCTTTATCCTTTTCATCTTCCACAAAAATAACTCGTTTTCCTTCGAGTGGATTTTTTTGATTCGGATCATTCTCAAATATAGAGTCTGGTTTCTGCTTTTTCGCAAAATACGTCAGACCAACGAAAGTAGCACCCATAGCTACTGTAGTAATACCAATGATCTTTTTTTTCTTTCTTTTATCCATGTGCTACTTCCTCCTTTATTTTTGCCACTTCACCAGCATCTAATTTCTGATAAGATTCAATACAACTTCCGGCCATTATGATTGCACCTGCATTGATATGACAACACGTTCCAATACATACATCATGATCAATGATAGCACCTACACTAATAATAGAACCAGCATCGATACTAGAATGTGTATTTACAATTGCTTTGGGTTCCACAATGACATCTTCTTGAATCTTTGCTGATTTACTCACATATGCTGTATGATGAATCAAAGTTGGAATTTTATATCCGGTATCACGCAATTGCTGTAATAACTGCGCTCGTAAAGTATTGTTGCCAATACCTACAAAAGCTTCTTTGTATTGATCCAAATATTTATCTAATTCTTCTATTTTTCCAATGGCACATTTGTTTTGATCATCCAAAAAATCAATTTTGTCATAACCACAAGCCGATGCCACTTCAGCTACTACTTGACCATGCCCACCAGCACCAATAATCAATAATGCATGCATATAACTACACACTCGCATTCACTTCATCCGGTCTTTTAAAGGTAGGTACTACACTTCTGAGTGCTTCTCTTGCCTTGTCATCATCTTCATTTTCAATGGCTTGTTGTAGGATTTCTAACTTGTCATTGATTTGATCTTTTGAAAGTGGTTTATCCCTTTCGATAAAGATCAAGCTGTTTTCCGTTCGATCTAATTCTTCTGTTTTTACCAAAAGTTCTTCATACAATTTTTCCCCTGGTCGCAATCCGGTCTCAATGATTTGCACATTTTGAACACCAGATAAGCGAATCATACTTTCGGCTAGATCCCAGATCTTCACCGGTTTGCCCATATCCAATACAAATAATTCCCCATTCTTGGCTAGGGCACCACTTTGTAAGACAAGCTGACTCGCTTCAGGAATGGTCATAAAATAACGAATGATACGTTTATCGGTGACCGTTACCGGACCACCATTGGCAATTTGTCGTTTAAACAAAGGAATGACTGAACCGGCACTGCCCAATACATTCCCAAATCGGGTAGCACTGTATTTGACCGTTCCCCAAGTACTCGCACTTTGAATCATCATTTCACACATGCGTTTGGTCGCACCCATCACATTGGTTGGATTGACTGCCTTATCGGTCGAGACCATCATGAAACGTTCTACATGTTGTTCTTCGCACACTTCGATCAAGTTCTTTGTACCAAAGACATTATTATAAATAGCTTCCACACAATTGCTTTCCATCAATGGCACATGTTTATGAGCAGCTGCATTGATCACAATTTGCGGATGATATTTTTCAAACACTTTTTTTAGTGTTTTTTTATGCGTGATCGAACCAATCTCGATACGAAGATCCAATTGATTTTTATACACAAACTTCAATTCCTGTTGGACCTCATACGCTCCATTTTCATAGATATCGAAAATGATGATTTGTTTTGGTTCCATCTTCGCTAATTGACGACACAATTCCGAACCAATCGATCCACCGCCACCCGTGATCAATACGACTTTATCTTTATAATAAACATAGGTTTTTTCATCCATGACCACGATGGGTTTTCGAAACAACAACTCTTCAATATCAAATTCACGCAATTGTCGCTTGTTTCCAGGCGAATACGCAACAGGATAATCATAAACCTTTAATTTATATCCCGCATTTTTATAATAGTTATACAATTCTTTTTTGCGTTTTTGTGGCATCGAAGGAATCGCAAAAAAGATTTCTTGCACTTCATAGATATCCAATTGTTTTAAAGTCGTTTCATCTTCGCTCCACACTGGAATACCATTGATTTCACGACCCACCTTATCTTGATTCACATCAATAAAACAACGAGGCACATACGAAGATTCTTCATTGTTCATTAAATCATTCGCTAAATTCACACCGGCATTGCCCGCACCCACGATGGCAACTTTGATCTTCTTGTTTTCTTTTTCATCGGTGGTTTCAACATTTGAAAACACATGCAGCAACAACGATAAAAATTTACCCAACGCGGTATCCTGATTACTAAACTTATAGGAATATCGATACACCATACGCATCGCAATACAGATCAATAGGTTACAACTAAAGATCGATAATAAATGTGCAAAGGCAAGCCGTTGAACTGGCAAGATAAATTCAAGACACAGGCACAATAAAAAAGCCAATGTATCCGTGATCAACAAACGAATGTAACTTTCAATCCCACCAAAACGCCATACTTGACGATAGACTTTACCAACTAAACGAATGGGAAAAATCGACACAGCAAAAAGACATACTTGGGCAAGTATATCACTGAACTCTAGTTTCATGTTGCCATGATACAAAACCAACAATATAAAAACAACGAATGCTAATACGACACAATCGTAGAATACTAACATCCATCTTGTATGTTTAAAACGATATCTTCTTGACTTCTCTTTTCCCATGATCCAATCTTTCATTCTCTCTAAATTTATTTATTAACGCATTATATTGCATGCTTCTATATATTATAGTTTTATTAATTATTTTTCAACCATAACTTAACTAAATCAACGCAAGTTCTTAAGAAAACGTTATCATTTTACGGATTTCCGTTTATGTTCTATACTTAAAGATATGAATAAAAGAACTGCCTTTCAAACCGGACTGGTTGATGCCATCCCCATCATGTTGGGTTATTTTGCCGTGGGCTTCTCTTTGGGCATTGCTGCTAAGAACGCAGGATTAAACTCACTACAAGGTTTTTTCATTAGTTTTTTCTGTAATGCCTCCGCCGGCGAATACGTAGCCTTTACTGTTATTGCTGCCCATGCCACCTATTTGGAAATGGTTATCGCCACTTTGATCACCAATGCCCGTTATTTTTTAATGAGTGCTTCTTTAGCCCAACGACTGGATGCCAATACATCCTTATTCCATCGCTTGCTCATTGCGTATGACGTTACCGATGAACTCTTTGGCATTGGCATTGCCAAGATCCATACCTATGGGCCTTTTTATATGTATGGGGCCTATAGCGTTGCCCTGCCTGGCTGGGCTTTTGGTACCATGTTTGGTGTTATTGCCGGCAATATTCTGCCTACTCATATCGTAACGGCTTTAGGTGTTGCTCTTTATGGCATGTTTCTTGCCGTGATCATTCCGGCCACAAAAAAAGACCACATCGTCAGATATGTGGTCATTGTTTCCTTTATCGCTAGTTGGCTTTGGGATCAATTCCTGCCTTCTGATAGCACCAAAACCATTATTTTGACTCTATTGATTTCCACGTTGGCTGCTTGCTTATTTCCTCGAAAGGAGACCTCATGAGCATTCCTATTTATATTGCCTTGGCCGCATTGACAAGCTTTATCATTCGCGCCCTACCATTGACCCTGATTCGCAAACCCATACAAAATACAT
Source organism: Absicoccus sp. (assembly GCF_034090965.1). Lineage (NCBI taxonomy): Bacteria > Bacillati > Bacillota > Erysipelotrichia > Erysipelotrichales > Erysipelotrichaceae > Absicoccus > Absicoccus sp. Next base: position 14,541 of record NZ_JAXDRQ010000024.1, read on the forward strand.
TCATCCAATCGTTTTTGTATTACGTGCCCTATGTAACCTTAAGTGTCATGACCTTTCCAACGATCCTTCATGCCACCAATAATCCTATGGCAGGAAGTGCAGCTTTGATCGTTGGCATTGTCTTATCCTGGCTGGGCGCTTCCTTATTTCAAGTGGCCTTCGCTTGTTGTCTTTTGGTTTGGTTCTTGATCTAAAGTTGGAGATCCTTTTCCATCTTCCGATAATAATAAATGGAAATATACGCACAAATGACTTCAGTGATTGGTACAGCCCACCAAATATACTGCAATTGATGAAACAAGGTCGACAACAGATAAAAAGCCGGCACAATGATCAAAAATTGACGAAGTATATTAACGATCAAGGTATAGCGAGCATGTTCCAGAGCTTGCATAGCCGTCGAACGAATCAAACTGATCGATGCGAAGGGTAAAGAAGCCACACAAATACGCAAAGCAACCATGCCAATATCTAACATGTGATCGGAAGCATTGTACATTTGTAAGAATGGTTGTGGAAAAGCTTCCAAGATGATCATCACACATACCATCAAGACAAGCGCGAAACGAAAAGCCAATTGACTGGTTTGTTTCACCCGATCTTTTTTATCCTGGGCCAAGTTATACGATAAAATAGGAATCATCCCATTGTTCAAACCAAATAAAGGCATACAACAGAAATTTTGTAGCTTTAACCAAATGCCATAAACGGCCGTTGCCGTTGTACTATAACTCAAAATGATCATATTGACACAAAAGGACGTTGCGGAATTCAAGCCAATTGTGACCATACTAGGTATACCTACATGAAAGATTTCCTTAGCAACATCCGGTTGAAATCGAATCAAAGACCATTGAAAATGAATCCAATGATTCTTATGATGATTCATTAGAAAACCAATACAAGTGGAAAACAATTGTCCGCCAACCGTCGCTATAGCGGCTCCAGCAATCCCCCATTGTGGAAAAGGACCAATCCCAAAAATCAATAAGGGATCAAATACAATATTAAAGAGGGCACCCGAAGCTTGAGAAATCATTGCTAATAAAGGATTTCCCGTACATACCAACATCTTTTCAAAATATTGGCAAAAGAAAACACCAATTCCTACACACCAGACAATGCGTAAATAAATGGTGCCCCCCTGTACGATTTCCGGTACATTGGTTTGGACCAAATAAATCTTTTGGGCAAATAAAGCACCTAAAACAATGAACAACCCCGCAAAACATATGTTCAAAAAGATTCCTGTATGAGCCACTTGATTGGCTCGTTTTTCATTTTTTAGACCGATATAATGGGGCACCAACGCACTCATACCAACGCCAATACCAACCGCAATCGCATTCGCTACTTGTTGCATGGGGAATGCCAAAGAAACCGCCGTCAAGGCATTTTCGGAAATCTGAGCAACAAACATAGAATCCACTATGTTGTAAAGAGCCTGGATGAAAAAAGAAATCATCATTGGCACCGACATATTGACTAATAACTTGGGAATGGGCCAAGTCCCTAACTTATTCTCTCTCATACCGATTCATTATAGCATAAAAAGTACCAACTTATTGAGCTGGTACTGGTTCTTGTTCAATTTCATTTTCATGCAGATCGACTTCAATGGAATCAAATTGTTCGGCAATGTCTTCGGCATGATCATTGATACGTAAAAAATCATTGAAGACCCGCGACATCATGATACCTGTTTCGGAATCCATCACATTGTCTTTGATCTCTTCAATTTGTTCCTTTCGCCATGTATGGATCAAAGAATGGAGCTTTTTCGTATTTTGCTTGATGGCATCTAGATCATATATATAATCTTTGGAATGCATGGTCATCTCTGACATATGCAAGATCATATCCAGATCTTTGGTCGATAATTTATTTTCGGCTTGTTTCTGAGCCTGTTTGGAAATATTCACGGAATAATCACTGATTCGTTCCAAATGCACCAAAGACAAATAGAAAGCGCCTAATGCTTGAGACACATTCGCATTGATGTTTGGAGCGGATAAAGCCGTTGTGATATATTCCGAAATCGCTTCATTCAATTTGTTGACTTCTTTTTCGCGATTGAGGATCACATCACATCGATCACTCGAATAGGAAATCAATTGTTTGGATGCATCTTGCACATTTTCATAAGCCACATCCATCATATGGATGATCTCATCACTCACTTGATAAACATTGATGGCATTGGCACCAATCAACTTATTGGATTTAGGTAATGGTTGCAGATATAATAAACCATCTTTTTTCTTTTCTGGTTCGCTTGGTAAGATCTTTTCGGCAAAATCCGCCAATTTATAACCAAATGGAATCAATATGATCGTTGTACAAACATTAAATAACGTATGCATGTTCGCAATTTGTTTTGGTGCATTGGTTGGCGTCCAAGAAATGACCCAATCCGTTAATGGTGTACTCATACATATAATCGTAAAGATGATCGTACCAATGATATTAAAACTCAAATGAATGATGGTCGTTTGTTTCGCTTCCCGACCAGCACCAATTGAAGCCAAGACCGCCGTAATACACGTACCAATGTTTTGCCCAAACAAAACATAGACCGCTGTATGCAAATCAATGATTCCACTTAAAGCCAAGGCCTGCATGACACCAACCGAAGCCGATGAAGACTGGATCAAAGCGGTAAAACCTGCCCCAACCAAGATACCAATCAAAGGATTGGAAAAGTTAGACACCATATTAATAAACGCATCGCTATGACGCAATGGCATCATCGCACTCGACATCATATTCATACCTAAAAATAAGATACCCAAGCCGGCAATGATCTCCCCAACTTGGCGCTTGGTTTCTCCCTTTAAGAAAATCACCATGGCCACACCAATAAAAGCAATCAATGGAGCAATGGCACCAATATCCAACGCAATCAACTGACCCGTAATGGTCGTACCAATATTGGCACCCATGATGACCCATACAGCTTGTCGCAATGCCATCATTTGCGCATTCACAAAACCAACCACCATGACTGTGGTGGCTGATGACGATTGAATGATCATAGTGACCACACAACCCAATAAAATTCCTATAAAACGATTGGTCGTTAATTTCTCCAAAATCGATTTCATCCGGTCTCCAGCCGCAGCTTCCAGACCACCAGACATCATCTGCATACCATACAGAAACAATGCCAATCCACCCATAAGGTTTATCACAATTTCCATAAAGAGTTTTCTCCTCTATCTCATCTTTACCTTCACTTTACAATAAAAAAAGTCCAATCACTTGGACTTTACATAATCTTTACAAAGCTTTTACGATTCAATGATGTATGCATGGACAATTTCGGCACTATACGCAATATGCGTATCTTTATTGGAACCCGTCGCATAACTATCTACATCTTGTGGATACCATTTTTGTAGGGATTCATCCAAAGCACCCAAATCAATGGCTTGTTTCTGTACGACTTTACATTCCAATGTCAATGGATATTCCACTATGGCCGGTACATTCACTTCTTCTCCATCCACTAAATGAAGATGAGCAGCTTCAATCTTATCGATATCTCGCCCGCTCTGTGCTCCACAAATCTTCGTAATGGTTGGATTGGCACCATTTAATGGAATATTTAATGTGAATTCACCAGTGGCATCCAATTGTTCACGTGTGAAACGATGTTCACGAATGAAACAAGTAAAAATAGGCAATGCCCAATTTACACCCAATTGACCCCAACCAATAACCATCGTATTGACTTTTTGATCTTTGGTTGTTAATAAAATACCCTTTGGTAAAGCTTCCACAATATTTTGTGCATATTCCGATACATTCACTGTTTTTTTGATCATCTTTTGTCTCCTTTAGAAAAGCAGATACAACGGTATCTGCTAATTCTCTTCATTTAATTTTTCATCGATATCAGCAATTTCATCTTCCAATTCGGAAATGAATTTTTCTTTATCTTTGATATCTTCTTCAATTTGATCACGTTCACTATCACTCAACAAACCATTCATATCATCGTTTAATTGTTTGATCTGACGCTTTTGATTATCAATCAAAGATTGTTTATGCGCCACCGTATCATGCATACGCTCTACCCAGTCTTGATGCTTCTTTTCATTGAAAGCACGCAAACCTTCAAAGTAGTTATCCATGAAACTACGGAACTCCGACCAAATCTTATTTTCCTTTTCACGACCACAAGAACCAATGTCTTTCCATTCGACACTCAGATTCTTCATCGTTTCCGTATTCTCACGCGTATACGATTCCGTTTCCGCAATCAACTGTGCCTGTTTAACCAATTGTTCCTTCTTTTCGTAATTCTCATCTTGTTTTTCATGCAACGCATCAAAATATTCATTGCGACGATCATAGAATACTTGTCGTGCATCACAGAAAGCAGTCCATAATGCATCTTCGTATTCACGACCGGCACTACCAGCGGCTTTCCATTCATCCATCAAATCACGATACGCCTGTGATGTTTTCTTCCATTCTTCTGAATTCTGTAAAGCTTTAGCTTTTTCAATCAAAGACTCTTTTACTTGACGAACCTGTTCAAAAGACTGATTCATTTCTTCCCAATGTTCGTGTTTACGATCATAGAATTTTTGACGTGCATCATGGAATTGCTCCCACAATTCATCATCTTTACGACCCGCATTACCAGCCGCTTTCCATTCATCCATCAAGGTTTTCATTTTTTCCGTTGTTTGTTTCCATTGATCGGAATCGGCCAATTCTTTGGCACGTTTAATCAAATCTTCTTTTAAAGCAACACTCTTCTGAATTTGTTCATCTCGTTTCGCATAAATTTTATCGAGAACGGTTTCAAATTGATCATGAAGTTGTTCTTCATAAACGGATTGTGAAAAATGAATACGACGGAAACGACGACGTAAATCTTCAGCACGATCAATCTTTTCGTTTTCGGTCAATTCTTCATTGGCTTCTACTTCTTTTGCTTCTTGAATCAAAGCCTCTTTTTCTTCGATGTCGGCATCCATATCATCGACTTCTTCATTATAATTCTTATACTCTTCTGCCATCTTAAACACCCCAAATCTCTATAGCACGTTTTATGTATATTATATATTCTACATCATATCCTAAATTTCGCCAAATGAAACCGTACACAATCATTTTAGTTCAGTTAGCGAATTTAAATTTCCAGAATGAAATAGGAAAGGTTCATTCAATTATTATAAGAATTTAACTTTTTTTCAAACAAAGAAACCAGCATGACAATATTGGACGCCGAACGTCTGGTTCATGATCTATCTGTAAAACATTATTCAGATATAAAAGAATGAAACTGCGCTCACTAATAAACGCAGTTTCATAAGATATACAAAAACATTTAAATTCCATATTTGTTTCCCGTATCCCCATCTAAAATTGCTTCGGCCTCACACATTTTCTGTATCGGTTTCTCATAATAATTAATATCCATCACTACAAGTCGTCCATATCCATTTTTCGTCACAAAAACAGATTCATTTTTTTCTGCACAGATTCGTTCAATTTGCACGGTGTTTTTTAAATCACCCATAGGAATAATTTTCATAATATATGTTTTATGGCTATATTATCTCCTATCCTTCCATCCATTATCTTGTGCTCCTTTAGAAGGATTTGACCATTTTCCTTGTAAACACGAATAGGAAAGGTACGTCCATAATCATGACCAGCATCGGCTGGCCAACACGCAATGATTGATAAAGGCGTATTCCCAGTATTGATGCAACGATGTGCCCATTGTCCAGAAATATGATGCAACGATCCCGATCGCATCTTCTCCAACCAACAAGTGCCACTTTCATCCATCAATGCCAATAAACCTTCACCTTGTTGGCACCAATAATATTCATCCCGATCTTTTCGAACATGGAAATGGCCACGTGTCATGTTGCATTCTCCATTGACGAATACAGGTTCTAAAATGGTTTGTCCCCAAAGTAAAGTCCCATCTTTAGTGGCATAGACCGTATACATCAACGTATCGGAATCGAACCCTTCGGGATTGGCATAAATCGATTGAATATTGGCAAAATGTGTTTGTGCTTTAGTGATGTCTTCGCCCATGGGGATGGATTTCCAAGCTTCTGTTAATCTTGGTTCTATGATTTTATTTTTCATACTCTTTCCATAGTTTTTCATATTTCGTTGGATTTGTGACAAATTCAAATCGATTCGGATCCTGTTCATATTGTGTATAGATAGGTACACCTTTTTCTAATCCAAATTCTGGATAGTTTCTAGCCTTTTGTATTTCAATGGGTTGGGCATGATACATCGGATTGGCTACAAATTCAATCGTATCTTGTTTTATGGTTGGATAATATGCCACACCATGATGAGCACGCACACCAGTATAATCAAAACCATAGTCTCTTACACACCAAGCACCAAACAACATGGGCTCGCTTGGATCGGCATTGATCGTACAATGAGCCCAATGTGGCGGTACAATGATGATATCGCCTGGTTCTCCATATACGGCCATACACTTACCGGGATCATCTGCGGTTGTTTGTTGCATATAAATATAAGCAGCACCCGCCCAAATCTCATACACTTCACACGTTGAATCGTTACAAGAAGGCGAACTCGCATGCACATGGCCTTGAGAACGAACGGGTTCTTTGCCAACCGTTCCTTTTTCAAAGATCATGGCTCCATACAATAAGTTTCGTTTTATTAGATCTTCTCGATCTTTTTCTTTGCCCACATCCATCGCTACCGCATAGACAATGTCTGGACCATCTACATCAGGATCACTTAAACTTTGACGAATCGCATCCAATCGTCTTTTTTCCGTTTGTGGTCCAAATGTGCCATCTCCATATTGAAATTCCAAATTTGAAAGATCCGCTTGGATGGAAAATCCAGGATCTATTTTTTGATTTGCCATATTTTATTCTCCATACGATACCGAATACACATACTTATCCGGTCGATAATACACCACGACATATTCCACGATTTCACCTTTTTGATCATAGGATAGACGAATACGCTTCAATACCGGAGCCTCTTGATCAATTCCTAATTCATTGGCCAAACGCTCATCGGCATACGCAATTGAAATCTGCTCATCTACCTTTTGGATATGGATGCCTTTTTGTTCCAGAATCGCATATAACGATCCTTTGTAGATTTCGTTTTCTAGCGGAAGATCAATGGAACGCGGTAGATAACTCGTCATGGAAAGAAAGGGCGTTCGTGAAATTTCACATACACGATGTAACCGATATATTGTTTCATTTAATGAAACGTGGAGATGCTTCGATAATCTTTCATCCGCTTGGATCACATCCATTTGAGCGATTCGTACGCGATAATCCACATTATTTCGTTCCATTTCTTCATGAAAACTGGTGACCTTATTCAGTTTTTCGACAATGCGAGGTCCCAAGACTCGTGTGCCTTTGGGCCGCTCTTTCACAACCAAGCCATCTCGTACTAATGCATCCACAGCCAAACGAATCGTCATACGGCTTACCCCAAACATTTTTTCCAATTCTTTCTCCGTTGGAATAAAATCTCCCGGTGCATATTCTTGATTCACAATTTTTTGATACAAAATATCCCGTACTTGCCCATATAAAGGTTTTGCTCCCACATGTTGATCTAACGTATATGTTTTCATCTTGCTCCTCTTATTTCCGAATCTTTGCACGAATGACTTTGACCGGTCCATTCATGGCTACCAATTGATACGTTCCTACTGCTGCCGGTACAATAAAGGTTTCGGCATAATGAATGGTATACGGTTCAAACGCTTGGGTTGGTGAGACCACTTGTACGGCTTCTCCTTCTACCAGATTCAACATATTCACACTATCATCCATCTCGATCGTTACTCGTTCATCAAATGAATAACGTAAAGTATCGATAAATTCCAATTCGTGCAAACCCGTACGTTCTAGGGTATAGTTGTCCTTTTCTTCTAACACTTTTTCTCGATGAATCAAATTATGCATGATCCAAGATGTCGTTCGATCTTGTTGGATGTTTTCTTTTCCACGCTCAATATTGACAGGACGTGGCTTACCATCCAAACCGACTCGACCCCAATCATACAATTTAAACGTAAAGATATACGGCGTGGCACTAATTTCCAACACTACCGTTCCGGCTCCGGAACAATGAATGGTACCAGCAGGAATCAAGACATGATCATGTTTTTTGACAGGAATATTGTTGATATATTTTTCATCTGGAAACCGACATCCTGTTTCTTGGGAAGTATGTAAATCGTCAATGAATGCATCAAAATCAACGCCTTCCTTTAAGCCTAGATAGACATGCGCATCGGGTTGGGCATCCAAGATATAATAACTTTCATCTTGGGTATAATGCATGCCAAAATGCTCTTGGATATATTCGGTCAATGGATGGACTTGTAAAGATAAGTTCCCACCATGGATGGTATCCAAAAAATCAAATCGAATTGGAAATTCTTTCCCAAATCGAGCATGAACTCTTCTTCCCAACAAATGATTCGGTTTGGCATGAACCAAATTGATAGCGGGAATATCCACCAATGTATCCTTGATTTTTAGACATATGCTGTTTTCTTCTGGTACGCCATCAAAACACCAGGCATAATTATGTTCTTTTGGCTCTAAACCAAAATGTTCCTGCATCCAGGTACCTCCCCAGACACCTTCATCAAAATAAGGAACCAATCGAAATGGAGATGTTGAAAATAAATTCATGCCTTTTTTATAGGTATCCATATCGATCATTTTTGGATGACCCAAAGTAGAGGCATCCACATAAAAATCGCAATCTGGTAACACTTTGAATTTATACCGATCAAAGATGCGCCATTCCACAAAATACCCACGCTTATACTTTCTTAAAATATCGTCATCATAATTCTGTGCACCCCAGTTATCCATACCAGCACGATAACGCAATTGAATCTCCCATCGCGTGATATCAAAATACACATGAACATCTCCTGGATGGATCAAAGAAGCACCCACACCATAGATAATTGTTAAGCCATCGCCAATATGAGAGCGTAATTCCTCTACTTTACTTGGATCAAATAAAGAATCTAAGACTTCTGTGGTCAAGATTCCAAACACACGATCATCGGTAATTTGTCGGCCCAAGATATCTTGGATCTCCTCTTCACTTTTCTTAGCGGCATCCGCAAATAGAATCGTATTGGGACTTAATGCATCGATCAATTCGGTCAAGACATTTTCATTGGATACCCCATGATAAAAATCAAGTGTCAATACAGCATGATCATAACCAGCTAAAGCTTCTTGTAATTTTTCAATGATAGCTGGATAGCCATCATAGACATTTCCATTTAATGGTTTACTTGGATGTAAATCGTACATACATTTCTCCTTTTTTCTTCATTCTATCGTTATAACCTTATAATGTAAAGAAACAAATAAATATGTAAGAAGATATGATATAATTACAAGCATGAATAAAACAGAAATCACACACATTGGTATTTTATTATTAACATCTATCATTTGGGGCATGGCCTTTGTCGCCCAAAGCGTTGGCTCCCACTTGGTCGGTCCCTTTACGTTCATGGCCATTCGCAGTTGGCTTGGCTTTTTTGTACTAGCTCCCCTCTTGCTCCATACGCTTCGCAAAGTCGGTATAAATCGCGATCTAGTTATCGGTTCGGTTTGTTGTGGAATAGGCCTTTTCTTTGGTTCGATCCTGCAACAATTTGGCATTGCCTATACAACCACTGCAAAAGCCGGATTCATCACGGCCCTATATATGATCTTTGTTCCCATTTGCTCTTGGTTTTTGCATAAACCCATCCATAAACAAATCTGGATCTCCGTGTTGATGAGCGTGTTGGGTCTCTATCTCCTTTGTTTCCATGGTTCCATTGCTGCCTTCAATCAAGGCGATCTCTTGATGCTCTTTGCTGCTTTGGGCTTTACCTTTCAAATCCTGGCGGTGAATCATTTTGTCACCAAATGTCATCCCATTTTATTATCTGGTGGACAGTTCTTATTCTGTGCCATTGTTTCTACACTAATGATGACAACCGAAACAATTACTTTACCGGCATTCAAACAAGCCCTCATTCCTATGTTGTACACTGGCATCTTTTCAACCGGAGTGGCCTATACCTTACAAATCATTGGTCAAAAAGGCCTAAATCCCACCGTTTCTTCTTTGGTGATGTGCTTAGAAAGTGTCTTTTCCGCTTTGGGTGGCTGGTTGTTACTAGGTCAATCCCTCAACATCCAAGAACTTACCGGTTGTTCTTTGATGTTTCTTGCAATCGTATTTTCACAAGTATCCCCACGCAAAAAGGCCACGGACTAATCTGTGGCCTTTATTGGTAAAAACAATTCAATTGAATCCTTTTCAATCGTAATTTGCGTTTTGGTGTAAGGCAATTGCGTTTGATCCACATCCATACCATAGAGAATCAAAACCAAGGTATGATGAGCTTCGATGCGATAATCATTCGAAACAAATTCCATCTCATACGAATAGAAAGTATTTGGATCAATGGCTTCTTTGCGATAATTGCACGTTCGATTTTGGGCATTCATCCATGCTCGACTGATCACAAAATAATCCGAAGACTCACTCTCTTGTTGAAAAGTAAAATGGACATTTTCATCCCCATCCAACGTATCCAACAAACGGCATTGTTTGCCGACATCGACCAACATCGCACTCAAGATAGCCGTTGGCTGATTGATCTTGGCTCGAAACCGAATCTTGGCACGACCTGAAAAAAGCGATTCCTTTTCGATCGATTGCAGATCCAACCGATAGGAAAAGGCATTCTTTTCCGTCACCAATTGATCCAACCACGCCTGGGTATTCTTTTCTTTTCGATCATATACACTTAAAGAGAGATCATCCATAAATGTAGCTTCGGGATGATGGAATTCAAAGAATCGATCTTTGACCGGTGGCCAAACCGTATAGGTATCCCATTGTTTTTGATCCAAGTTATTTTCCACATAGATTCGTGGACCTTTTTCAATGCCATTGTCGATCCCTTTCAAATAATGATCCAACCAACGATCAATTAAATCTAAAGTGGGCGCTCCCTCTAAATGATAGGTATAAATATGTTGACCACGATGCAAAAGCATCATACATTCTTTGCCTTGGGCTTGCATCGCTTCAAACAAACGAATGCCTTGATCGGGTTTCACATTCCAATCATTCAATCCCTGAATCACAAAGACTGAAGCCTGGATGTTTTCAACATGTTTTAGATAATTGCGCTCATCCCAGAATCGATTGTAGTTGGCACTTTCACGATCTTCTTGTTCCTGTAATTGTTTTTGGCTCTTTTCAAAGCGTGACTGAATGGTGGGATAATCTTGTGGATCCAAGGCGCGTGAAAAACAATACCGCGCTAAGATATCTAAATCATCCCCTTGCCAATCCATGGCTGGCAAAGTCAATCCATTGTGTCGATAATATTCATACCAATTGGAAATACCCGCTTCTGGAATGATGGTCTTTAATCCAGGTACACCCGTTGTGGCTACCCCAATGGCCATGGTTCCCAAATAGGAACGAGCCGACATGGCCACATTCCCACTGCACCAATGTGCCTTGATCTGGATTCCATCTTCACGATTGGTAAAGGCAAGAGCATTTCCATTCAACCAATCAATGACCGATTTAAAAGCAAGAATTTCTTCGTGTGATCCTGTCAGAGTGATGCCATCACTGCCTTTGGTTCCCAATCCGCCACAAAATATGGCAGCATAGCCCCGATCGATCAAATGATCATATAGATCGGAAATGCATTCGTATTGATTCGGTGACGGTTCCGGCATGGTGTTTTCATCCGCTTGACCATGAATCGGACGATGCTCCAAGGTTTTCGGAACATAGATATATTGAATATCCTTTTCATCGATATCCTGGGTGGGATAGGCTTTGATATTGGTGTTGACATCATAAAGCGTATACCAATCTTCGTTACAATGAAGCATATAGGGATTGGCCACATACACAGCGGGTACAGGATGGGATACAAGCGGTCGTTTGATATAGACCGCAATCAAATCCCGCTTCCCATCCCCATCGGTATCTACAGGCGTTTCCACATAGACTTTTTCAAATTTAGTTGGCTTTGGCTGTGGCATGTTTTTTCAAATAAGCTTTCCAGATCACAACAAAGATTGCACCCAAAATCAACATAACAATCAAGAAACCGAAGAATTGTCGATAACCTGCAACACCTGGATGTTGATCAATCATGATACCAGCCAATAAAGAAACAAAGATTTCTGGTAAATAGCCAATGGTTGAAATGATACCTGCAGCGGTTCCAGAATACTTTTCCGGAACGGCACCTTCATCCATCATCGCCCATGTTTGGGCATAATTGACATTATAGAAAACATAGATCACGATGAACAAAATGGTAAATGGCACAATGCTGGATTTGTTCAAAGGCAAGATCAAAATGGCAGCTGTACCAACGATCATCACGATAAAGCTGATCAGCAAAGCTTTGCTCGTACCAAACTTATCGGAGAAATAACCGCCACCAATATTTCCAAACAAACTAAACCAACGTTTCATGGCGGCTAACATCGCACCAAACGTAACAGTTGCACCTAGAATACTCGTTGCATATGGCGTAAAATAATACAAAGACAACGTAAATACATAGTTACAGAAAGTCACAAATCCAATGATCCATACAGCAGGCATCTTTAGGACTTCCCCAATGCCTTTAAATGAAATACGATCACTTGGGTCCATTTTTTCATCTTTGACCGTAAAGAAACAGAAGATTCCCATCGCAATGGTCAAGATGGAATAATATAAGATCACGGCTTTCATACCAGCTACTTCATTATTGATGCGACCAATGCCATAACGGAAAGCGGCAACAGCTCCCATGGCCATCAAGGCAGCACCGACACCACGACCTCCCTCAAAGAAGCCATAGGCTTTTCCTTGATCATCCGATCCGGATAAGATACGTACCGCTTTAACACAAGCTGGCCAGAACGCAAATAAGCTCGAAACACCCCAGAAGGCATAGAGACAAACCAACTGATAATAATTCAATGGCAATAGATGTACAAAGCCACCCAAACCCGTACCAATCAAGGATACCGTCAAGATCATACGCGTTGAGAAACGGTCCGCAACCACGCCACCAAACAAATAGGAGATCATACCAAAGATACCTAAGATACTACCAAACACACCCATTTGGGTATTGGTCAAATGATAGGTCTTTAAGTAGGCATCATAATAATCAAAACGAAAATAAGGTAAGCCATAAATGATGGCTCCACTAAACGCAACAATAAGGATGGCCCAGAAGTTCTTCGCTAATTTCTGCCCCATACCTAATTTCTTTAAAAATGTATTCATAGATTTTCCCTCACAATTTCTTCTTCCTTATGGTTATACTTGCGTATACCAAAATACAAGACAAATCCAGCAATCAAATATAAGACCGCCGCAATGTCATAGGCTCTTTGATAGCCCGATTGATGCAAAAATAAATAACTACCCGTAAATCGACCGGATAATATGCTGACAATACCAGCAATAAAATTCACCAATGAAGTAAAGACAGGCCGCATGGTCTTTGGCACCACATCCATTGATAAGGCACTATCGGCTGGACTGGACAAATTGGCAAGGCCCGCCCGAATGAATAGCGCCGTTCCTACCACAGGCACGACCCAAGCACCAAACAAATCACCATGACCAATGATCAACATAAATGGAACCGACAAGACCACGGTAAAAAAGATGGTACCGACTTTTCCAAATTTCTTTACACATTTTGGCGTAAAGAACATAAATAAGACAATGGCCACATACGAAATGGAAACCATCAAAGAACTGGTGGCCTTATCAATATGCAGATTTCGATTTAAATAAACCGTATAATACGATGTGAACAATCCCATCGCAAAGGAAATCAAGGCCCAATAGATCAAATAGGCTCGTGCATATCGATTGAAAAAGACCGTTCGTACCTGTGACATCTTTTCTTTCATGGAAATGCCTTTCTTCTTTGGTTGAACTGACTTAGTCTCTTTGATCATCGCTACCGGAACAATGGATGCCAAAGCAATGATGCCAACAACGATCAATACCAAACGATTGGCTTGTAGATAGAGCATATGCATCGATGGACTCATTTGGACGATATAGCGTGTTGCTTCTTGTGCAGCACCAAAAGAAATATGCTCCAACATCGCAAACAATTGCACCACCAAGGCACCCCCAGCATAGGTTGCAATCAAATAACCAATATAGCCCATATAATACGTACGTGTATACCACCGGATACTATCGTCTTTTAGATCTTCGGTATTGGCTGCCACAAATGGACTCAACATGATGAAGTGCAGTTGCACTCCTGTCAATGCCAAAAGCGTGGCCACATACAAAATGGCTGGATTGCCTACATAGACAACGCCAAAGAACGCAAAGGCGGTACCCAACGAACAAAAATATAATAACTTCTTATATCCAAGTTTCGGTGCCAGCAACAACAAGCCGGCCGCAACAAAGGTTGCATAGCCATAAAAGGCCCAAAATGAAGTTGCTATCGATAGCTGCACATCTTGAAGATAATTGACATACGTATCGTATAAAACGCCACTGGCTAAATTATTGATCACATAGCTGATGATAAACAGAACCAAGTTTCGTTTTTCTGCTTTCAATATTTCCCTCCTTTTTATAATATTTTTGATTATACAACAAAAAAGAAGGGTTCTAAACCCTTCATTCCAGTCAATCTGTCCAATCCAGGATAGATTGAACACATGATCGAAAATAAATTGCTTAAAATGAATAAAAAAAATAAGTAAAAACATATTAAAAAGGTCCACTCATATAAATGGACCTTTATATCATAGAGAATCGGTTCTGTCAAAGACACCCAAGGACATGAAGGGCAGATGATTGCGAATAAAATCGGTCAGATCGACATCTCCTGCATAGACCTTACCAATCATAGGACCTTTGAGTTTTTGTTGGGAATCATCATCATAAACGATATGCATTTCCCATTCACTGGCATCGGCCTGCGAGAGTTCGGCTGGTTGTTTGGCATATTGCTCCAACAGATCCAAGATCTCGATGGCCAGTTCTTCATCAATTTCTTTTTCCTCTTTCCAACAAGGATAGCCTTCATGACTAATGGCATCCAATCGTACGGTTCCATCTCTTTGAATCGTCAATTTTTGTTCCACCTCATCACTGGCTTGATAAATTTGATTCGGACGACGAAGATCCGAATGAATCACAACTTGTTTGATTGACATAGACATTCCTCCCTTATTGATTCAATGAAAAATTCAAATAAACTGGATTATGATCACTATGTTTGAATTTGGCATCCACGACCTTTGCTTCTTTGACCTGGACATTCTTCGATACGATAAAACCATCGACGGTCAAGACAAAATCATCTTTTGAATACGGTCGATCCGCATTGCGACACGAAGGCACCGGATTCGTTTTATCAAAAGGGGCCACCAATTCTAACGAACTTGGCATCAAAGAGGTATCGATTGGTTTGGCCCAATCCCCCACATTTTTATCACCTTGTTTAAAAATGGCATACGAATCTTTTAATAGATCCTTGTTGAAATCACCACCCGCAATCACATATGCACCCTTTTGTGCTTCTTGATCCATGTCCGTAAATAACATCTTTAATTGTTTTGTAGCTGTATCGCCTTTGGTGGTATAGGCGGATAAATGAATATTATACACAATAAAACGTTTGCCATTGTCCACCTCAAACACTTGTTTGATGTAACAACGATCCAGATCCATAAATTTACTAAATCCAGTTTCAATGGGTAATGAACGTCTTGTAGCCATCGTTGACTGCACATCTGAAAAAGTTGCCATGCCCGCTTTATTTTTTCCATGCGGTGAATTCAAAGGATACAACAAATATGGACTATCATAATTCTGGGCAAACACCGATGTATCGTCTTTTAGTCCAACTTCCAACATTTGATACTCATTCACATGATAACTTCGGGTTCCATCGATATCTACTTCTTGAAACATCGCAAAATCTGGTTTTAACGATTGAATCGTCGCAATCTCCCCTTCGACATTGGTCTTGACCTCTTCTTTTGAACGAGCACGACTATACTTTCCCCCATCCATGAAGAATGAATAATCATCGCTATACGCGCCAAAACCAATATTGGCACTCGAAATACGATATTGTGTATCGGTTTTCAACGTTTTGGTTGTTGCGAACTGACTAATGGATAATTGTTGATGATCTGCCACACGATAATACGTTGCATAAACATAAATAAAATAGCCAAGTACAACGACGATGCACAAAAGAAGCAGTATTCCGATGATCTTAAAAAATTTTTTCATACTGTTCCTCTTTCTGTCTCTTGTTTTATTATACCAAAAATTAGCTCAACTGTATGTCTTATCCATCAATCTCGAATGGATAAAAATATACAGGCAGCCGCCTGTATATTTCTTATATGGGATTGAATTAGTTTTTGAATGAAATAGGAGAAAGAGATGGCACTAATCCAATTTCCAAATATCGTGATTGTATTGCTCGATCGTACGATCACTGGAGAAAAAACCAGCCTTGGAAATATTCACAAGTGATTTTTTCATCCAACTTTCCGTATCTTGATAATCCTTGATCATCTGATTCTTGGTCGTAATATATGATTTCAGATCCAACAATGCCATGAACCAATCTTTATGATTCAGATCTTGATACAACCGTTGCAGACATGTTGCATCGCCAATCGTTACCATTTCATCGGAAACCAAGAAATCCAATATTGTTTTGACTTCTTCATCGATATAATCTTGCGGATGATAATCCCCATGGGCATAATGCGCAATGACCGTTTCACTGGATTGACCAAAAATATAGATGTTCTCTTTGCCCACTAAATTCGCAATTTCCACATTGGCACCATCCATCGTACCAAGCGTAACGGCTCCATTCAACATCAGTTTCATGTTACCAGTACCGCTTGCTTCTTTGGATGCCAAAGAAATTTGTTCCGAAATATCCGCTGCCGGAATCAACTTTTCGGCTTTTGTGACATTATAATTTTCTACCATGACCACTTGGATATATTGCTTCAATAGGTCATCCTGTTCAATAATAGTTTCTACACATAAGATCGCATGAATGATATCTTTGGCTAAAATATAGGCAGGTGCTGCCTTGGCCCCAAAAATGAACGTGACCTTCTGATCCGGACGATAACCTGCACGAATCTGTTCGATCAACCAAATGATATAAAGCAGATTCATTTGTTGGCGTTTGTATTCATGCAACCGCTTGATCTGGATATCAAAGATACTATGCGGATCCATTTGAATACCTTGGCTCTTTTCCATATACGCACACAATCTTTGTTTATTCCGATCCTTGATGGCTTTCAATGCAGCCAGATCTTCTGCATGATCAAATGCAGCCAGTTTGGTTAATTCATCGGCATTCTTTTTAAAGCCAGGACCAATACGTTTTTCGATCCATGCGGATAAGTCTGGGTTGGTGTATAGAAGCCAACGACGGAACGTGATGCCATTGGTCTTATTGTTAAATTTATCAGGATATAATTCATAAAAATTTTTCAACTCACTTGTCTTTAAGATTTCCGTATGTAACGCCGCTACCCCATTGATACTATATCCATAATGGATATCCATGCTTGCCATATGAACCATTTGATTGGCATCGATAATTTCCGTACCTGCCTTTTGCGGTGCTTCCATATGCAAGACTTCAATGATTGGCATCAATTGCGGTACAATATCCGCCAACGTATCGTAAGGCCATGTTTCCAAGGCTTCCGCCAAAATCGTATGATTGGTATACGCACACGTATGAGACACAATTTTGATGGCTTCTTTTAGACGCACCCCTTCAAACATCAAACGCCGAATCAATTCCGGAATGATCATGGAAGGATGGGTATCATTGATCTGGATACATACATATTGATCCAAATGATGAAGATCATGCCCTAACTTCTTTTGTTCCCATAATATATATTGAGCGGCATTGGATACCATGAAATATTCTTGATACACCCGCAATCTACGTCCAGCCTCCGTACTATCATCCGGATATAAGAATAGCGTCAAATTGCGATCAACTAGGCTCTCATCAAAGTCAATGCCTTCTTTGACCAAGCTTTCATCCACACCATCGAGATCAAATAAATGCAAGGTATTCACACCACTTTCATACCCTACCACATCTAGATCATAAAGATGGGAAGTAACGCGACTATGCCCAAACTCAACCGAAAAAGAAATACCGGTATCTTCTAACCAAGAGGGTTGTTTCAGCCATGGATCTTTGGTTTCATATTGCTTGAGATTTTTGAACAATTGGTGAAATAAACCAAAATGATAGTTCAAGCCAATGCCATCTCCATTCAGGCCCAAAGTCGCTAAACTATCCATGAAGCAAGCTGCCAAACGACCCAGACCACCATTGCCTAACGATGGTTCGAATTCCAATTCTTCGATATCACTTAATTGTTTCCCTATGCTGGATAGACACGTTTTAACATCCTCATAGATGCCTAAATTGATCAAGTTATTCGACAACAATTTGCCAATCAAGAATTCCGCTGAAATATAATACAGCTTCCGTTGCGATTGCGGATGCGAACAATGCTGAATTCGCTCTTTGGTTAATTGTAGTAAAGCCCCATAAATTTCTTCATTGGTACATTCATCCAATGTCTTTTCATATTGTGCAGCCACAATATGTTCTAATTGTTCGGATACTTGCATACATTCCTCCTGTAAACGTTTCCATTTGCAACTTTATTATACCTTTATTTCCGCCCTTTCTACTCAAAAATAAAGAAACTTGTATGCAAAAATTTGCATTTCCTTGCATAAGACAGTATCGTATAGATATGAGTTATACCTTAAAAGACATTGCCCAAAAAGCCGGTGTATCCGTTTCTACCGTTTCCCGGACACTGCATGATCATTACTCGATCAGTGAACAAACTAAGCAAAAAGTACGCAAAGTGATGGAAGAAATGGGCTATACCGATGCCAATCGTCTCGAAGTCCGATCCATTGGTGTCATTTTTCCAAAGACAAGCCAAGACTCTTTAGAAAACCCCTTTTATCTAGAAAGTGTGCAAGGCATTGGCAAGATCTGTCTCCAACAAAACTTTCGGATCCATCTCATCACCGGATCGAACGATGCCGAATTAGAAGCTGCCATCAACATTTCCCATGCCCAAGGTTACATCTTTCTGTATTCAGAAAATAGTAAGCATCTTATTGCGATGATGCAAAAACATAAGACTCCTTTTGTGATCATTGGCAAACCTAGTCACTCCAACAATAGCTCCTTGTATGTCGATACCGACAATGTAGAAGCTGGAAAGGTAGCCACTCAATATCTATTAAAATATCACCACAAACGAATTGGGTTTATTGGTGCAGGCAGTGAAGCCATCTTTTCGATTGAACGCAAAGTAGGATATATGCAAGCTTTATTACAGGAACAAATCGAATCCCGTCCCGAATATATCTTTGATACCTTCCAAGAAGAGACGCTTCTTGCTTTGATGAAAAATCCAGAACATCCAACCGCATGGGTATGTTGCGATGATTTGATTGCCTTAAAATTAGAGCATCTTTGTCATACATGTCACCTTCAAATTCCGGAAGATATATCTGTGATTGCTTTCAATCACTCATTAATTGGCAATCAATCCATTCCGCCTTTAACTACCATTGATATCCATGCCCAACAATTGGGAATGGAAGCCGCCAGTCAATTGATCAAACATATTGATAATCCCTTTCTGGTGGCAACCAAGATCATTGTTCCCTTCTCAATCATTGAACGCGAAAGCGTAAAAAAGCCCAGATAAGCATTGGCTTATCTGAGCCCGTGGAAGGTAATCGTAATTATTTATTATATTCCAAATTTAAAGTAGAGACAGGATCAAAGACATGGATCGCATGGCTTGAGAATGTGAATTGAATGTCACTGCCCATACTATAGTCATTGCCTGCCTGCAAATCAATCGTTGGCACGATGATCACACTGTCTTTTCCCAATGCATTGACATGTAAATGGATTGCACTTCCCATCATCTCGGAAACATCCACCGTTCCATGAATCATCTTGGATGGATCCCCTTCTAAGGTGATATGTTCCGGACGAACACCAACGATCACATCTTGTTCGGTTACATGGTTGCGTGCCAAATTCGCCGATTTCTCTTTCGATAATGGCATGATGATATCGCCCACTTGCACACTGTATGTATCTTTATCACAAAGTAGCTTTCCGTTGTATTGATTCATGGCTGGAACACCAATAAAACCAGCTACAAATAAATTGTATGGATTATCATAGACTTCCTGTGGTCGACCCACTTGTTGAATGACTCCATCTTTCATAATGACGATGCGATCACCCAAAGTCATGGCTTCGGTCTGATCATGGGTAACATAAATAAAGGTCGTCTTGATTCGTTTTCTTAATTTGATGATTTCTGCACGCATTTGATTACGTAATTTCGCATCCAAATTACTTAATGGTTCATCCATCAATAAGACCTTTGGCTCACGGACAATGGCACGACCAATCGCTACACGTTGTCTTTGTCCACCCGATAAAGCTTTGGGCTTCCGATCCAAAAATTGAGTGATATCTAAGATCTCCGCCGTTTCATTGACTTTTTTATCGATGCTTGCTTGATCCATTTTACGCATCTTTAACGGAAACTCTAGATTTTGACGAACGGTCATATGAGGATAGAGCGCATAACTTTGGAACACCATCGCAATATCACGTTCATTTGGAGCTACATCATTCATACGTTTTCCATCGATAAATAAATCACCACGCGTAATTTCTTCCAAACCGGCAACCATACGTAAGGTCGTAGATTTACCACATCCCGAAGGACCAACCAAAACGATGAATTCTTGATCATCAATATCTAAGTTAAAATCTTGTACCGCAAATACCCCTTCATCGGTCACTTTTAAATTATGTTTTTTCTTACTCTTCTTTCCAGCAGGATATACTTTTTCAATATGTTTTAAATTCACTGTCGACATGTGACTCTTCCTTCCACTTTCTATTTCGACCATATAAATTGGTCATTTTTTTCAACTTCTTTATAATAGATTCATTGAGTTCTTTTTCTTCAAACCGCCATACCCAATTGTTTCCCAATGTACTCGGTACATTGATTCGGCCTTGATTATCCAATCCTAAAATATCGGCCATGGGAATGATGGCCCAATCCGCTACGCTTCCAAAACAACCACGAATCATGCCCCAATTGTAGCCTTCCTTTTCATCCAAATGGAGATAATCAATGGCTTGTTGCACATTTTCATAACTTGCCGAATGCATCCAACCCAGCACGGTATCATTATCGTGTGTGCCCGGATAGACAACACAATGCCTTGTATAAGAATGAGGGTAATATCCATTTCCTGTATCGCGATCATCAAACGCAAACTGCAAGATCTTCATGCCTGGATATCCCACTTGTTGGACCAGTTCATACACATCTGGCGTCAAAAAGCCGAGGTCTTCGGCAATGATATTTAGATTACCTAACACATCATGAATGGCATCAAATAAACCAATACCTGGTCCTTTTTCCCAATGGCCATTGCGTGCAGTCTGATCCTTTGCGGGAATCGCATAATAGCCCGCAAAACCACGGAAATGATCAATGCGCAAGACATCCACAAAACGCATTTGATGCGCAATGCGATCGATCCACCATTGATAGCCATCTTTTTTCATTCGCTCCCAATCAAATAATGGGTTACCCCATAATTGTCCATCTTCACTAAAAGCATCGGGTGGACAGCCGGCAACAAAATCGGGCTTGCCAGTTTCATTCAACAAGAACTGTTCCGGATGGCTCCAAACATCGACACTATCCATTGACACATAAATCGGAATATCCCCAATGATCTGCACATGATGCAGATTGGCATAGGCTTTCATTGTGGCATATTGTTGAAAAAAGAAATATTGAATGCCTTTCCAAGTACGAATGGCCGATGTATGCTCTTTCTGGATTTGTTCTAACGCTTGTGGCTCTCGATTACGCAGCTTGGCTGGCCATGTCAAAAAAGATCTTCCCTCATGTAAATCTTTGATGGTCATGAATAAGGCATAATCATCTAACCAAGCCGCTTCTGCTTGGCAGAAAACATCAAAGGCAGGATCATCCAATCGAGTGACGGCTTTTTTTAAAACTTCAAAACGATGATTAAATAATTTAGCATATTCGATTCGATGTGGATCATTTCCCCAATCCAACGAATCATATTCCTCTTGCAGCAAAAGTCCCTGATCTTTCAACGTATCCAAATCGATGAAATAAGGATTGCCTGCATAAGAAGAAAAGGATTGATAAGGAGAATCTCCATAACTTGTAGGTCCGATTGGTAAGATTTGCCAATAGGATTGTTTGGTTTGTTCTAAAAAATCAATGAAGTCTCTGGCTGCTTGTCCTAACGTACCAATTCCATAAGGACTTGGTAAAGAGAAGATCGGACATAAAATTCCAGCACTTCGTTTCATAAGCACCCCTTTCTAACGAAAGTTTATTTTCGATTCGCAACTGTTTTTCCTTGAATGATCTCAAAGGGAATACATTCATGTTCAGCTGCTTTATGATAGTTCATTCGCAATAAAATATTTTCTGCCGCATTTTTCGACATTTTTTCGATATCTTGATAAATAGTTGTTAATCGGGGAATACAATATTGACCCAAATCAATACCATCAAAACCAATGACCGAAATATCCTTTGGCACATCCAATTGATGGTCTTTGATGCATCGCAAAGCCCCAATCGCAATGGTATCTGCCAAGGCAAAGACGGCCGTGATATCTGGATGACGGGTCAATAAAGTGTTCATGGCTGTATAGCCACCATCAAACGAATACCGCCCCGGTTCATAGAACGTTTCATCAAAATAAATGTTTTGTTTCTGCATTTGCTTAGCCGCCCCGGCCAATCGATCATTGGCAGTATGTGAATGTGGATTTCCACCAATCACACCAATCTGGGTGTGGCCATGATCGATCAAATATTGGATTGCAAAAGCACCTGCACTTAAATTATCAGTCGTATAGGAAGAAACATAAGGATTTTGAACATGTTTGGCATCATTGGTCAATAAGACCGAAGGGACATCGGCATCTTTAAAATATTGATCATAATGCTCCAAACTACCTCCTAAAAAGATGAATCCTTTTGGTTTTTTTTCGATATACACTCGATAGGCCGTTTCGACCTCGTCGCCATCTTCATCCAAATAATAGATAGAAACTTCTTGTTCGGCCGCATCTAAGCTGGATTGCAGTTGCTCTAAGAGCTCGGAAAAGAACATGTTCGCATATCCTTTAATGATGATGGCAATGATATTGCTCGATTTTAATTTCATTAATTTTGCGTTCGTATTGGGTTGATACTTTTCTTGTTCGATCACCTTTTTAATCGCATCTTTCGCTTTATCTGAAACATCCGGATGATGATTGATTACACGAGAAACCGTGCCAATACTGTAACCACTTAATTTCGCAATATCTTTGATTGTCGCCATATGTCTGCCTCCTTAAAAGTACATTTTAACCTTTAACAGCACCAGCGGCAACGCCTTTAATAATATATTTCTGTGCACTCAAATAGAAAATAATCACTGGAATAACAGCCAAGATCAACGATGCCATGATGGCTCCCATGTCGACTCGACCATAACTTCCCTTCATATACTGAATCGCAATCGATAATGTTTTGAATCGATTCAGATCCAAAACCAAATATGGTAATAGGAAATCATTCCAGATCCACATCGTTTCCAAAATGCCAACCGAAATATACGTTGGTTTCATGATTGGCAATACGATCTTAAAGAAGGTCTGTAGTGGCGTGCATCCATCAATCATCGCGGCTTCTTCAATTTCGATAGGAATGGATTTTACGAATCCACAGAACATAAAGACAGCCAAACCGGCGCCAAAACCTAAATATATAATGATGATGCCCCAAGGCGTAACCAAACCTAAAATATTGGCAATTTTACTTAATGTAAACATGACCATTTGGAAAGGTACGACCATCGAGAATACGCATAAAATATAAATAGATTTGGTGATGCGATTGGTTACACGCGTAATGAACCAAGCACACATACTTGTGCAAATCAGGATCACAAGAACACTGCCTACGGTGATAAACACGGTCCAACCGACAGCTTTGAGTAAGTCATAGGATGTAATGGCTTCTTGATAGTTTTCCAAACCGATAAAGTTATCCACATTTGGTAGTGAAAATGGTTCTTGTGAGATCCATACTTTATTCTTGAACGAGTTGAATAAGACGATCAATACTGGCATGACCCACCAAATCGAAATGAAAGTAAGAATACCCGTACCTAAATAACTTTTGGCTTTCTTGCTCATATTATTGTTGCACCTCCTTGCTGCGGGTTGCACGCAATTGGATCAAACCAATACCAACCACAATGATAAAGAAGATCACAGCTTTGGCTTGACCTACACCTTCGAATCCACTTCGTCCATAGAATGTATTGAAGATGTTCAAAGCCATCAATTCACTCATCTTGCCGGGTTCACCAGCTGTCAAAGCTAAGTTTTGATCAAACAATTTGAAACCATTGGTGATCGATAAGAACGTACAAATCGTAATGGATGGCATCATCATAGGAATGGTAACTTTAAACAATTTTTGTCGATTGGTTGCTCCATCAATTTCAGCTGCTTCCAAGACATCCCCTGGAATCGACTGCAAACCAGCAATATAGATGATCATCATATATCCAATTTGTTGCCAACATACCAAGATGACCAAGCCCCAGAAGCCTAGACGTGCATCCAAATTCAAAGCCATATCATATTTCGATAAAATACCTGCAAAAATCAATTGCCAAATATAACCCAAAACAATACCACCAATCAAGTTTGGCATAAAAAATATCGTACGGAAAATATTGGTTCCCTTCAATTTCTGGGTCAAGGCCATGGCCAACGCAAAAGCAACCACATTGATGATGACCAACGTTACAATGGCGAATGCACAAGTCAACCAGAAGGAATGTTGAAAGATCTTATCACCAAATGCTTTTGCGTAATTGCTTAAACCAATGAATCTAGCATCTGTCACCGTTGTAAACTTACAAAAAGACAAATAGATACCCATGATAAAGGGAATCACAAATCCAATCGCAAAAGCAGCCATGGTTGGTAACACAAAGATCGGCCAATACTTTTTAATGTTTCTTCCCATAGTGTCTCCTTTCTTTTTAAAAAGCGGCAAGCGATTGAACATCACTTACCGCTATCGTGTTATTATTCGCTATCCTTTGTAGCTGCAGCTTCTGTCTTCCATCCATCAACGAAAGCAGATACGACTTTGTTCCAGTTTTCATCCGTTTGCTTAGCAGCATACGTTGTCAACGCAGAACCAACGCCATTTTTCCATTCTTCACTAGGCATTGTCGTAAAGTTCCAAGTTACAGGCGCCTTACCTTTCTTGTCATATTTAGCTGCACAGTTTACCAAGTAATTCGAAGATTTTAAGTTCTTCTTGAATGGAATATTGAATCCCATGCCATCTTTTCCACTTGGCATTGCTTTATCGCCACCACATAATGCTTTTAGACCAGTCTTAGAAGTAACACACCAATTCATGAAATCCAACGTTGCATCGATATCTTCTTGACTTGCTTTACTATTTACACACCAGTAGTTTTCTGTTCCTGTACATAATCCTTCGTTCTTATCATCAACACCAAAGTAAATAGGAATCATCGCTAAGTTCTCATCCCCGATATCTTTGATATCGTTATAAGCCCAAGTACCATTTTGATAGAATACAGCTTTATTGGTTACGAATTCAGCCGTTGCATCATCACCCGTCTTGCTTGACAATTGTGTTGGCTTGCAAGTGGCATTATTGATGTAAAGATCCCACAAATTACGATAGTTATCTAAATATGTACCCTTAATGGCATCTGTATTGGAAATACCATCTTGCTTGTATTCATAGTAAATAGGTAAATTAGCTAAATGTGTCTTGAAACGCCAATCACTCGATTTATCCATACCAGCTGAAGTAAAGGCGCTGAATCCCAATTTCTTTTTATGTTTTGTGATATCTTCCGCAACCTTTTTCAAAGAATCATAATCTTTGATATCACTTACAGAATAGCCTGCTTTTTTCAACAATTTCTTATTGACGATCAAGCCATAAGATTCGGTTACATAACCAATACCAGCCATCTTATCGCCATCCATCAAAGCATAATCTTTGCTGGTCAATTGTTTTGCAATCTTGGATCCACTCAAGTCGTAACAATAATCTTTCCAGCTAGCCAATCCAACAGGTCCATTGACTTGGAATAACGTTGGCATCTTCTTTTTGGCCATTTCCGACTTCAATGTTGATTCATACTGACCACTCGCTGCCGTTAACACCGTTACTTTGACACCTGTCTTTTTGGTGTACAACTTCGCTAATTCTTTCCATTGCTTATCAGCTTCCGGTTTGAAGTTCAAATAATAAACTTCTCCTTTTGAAGATGATTTGGCTTGTACTGGCGTTGAAACTCCAGCACTTGCACCCGCAAACATAGCAACGGAAAGAGCTCCACACATAAACTTTTTCAATACGTTTTTCATGATCTTCCTCCTCATACTCTCTACGTTTCTGTAATCGTTTCCGTTAACGTTTACATTTTCTATCTCTATAGTATTGTAAACGTTTCCAAAAATCAATAAGAAAATAAAAAAAATCGTAGAAAATTAAATTTCTACGATCGTATATCCATATCCATTGATCAATGTCGTTCCCGATGGATGATGTCGAACCCGTTCAAAAGAACCATATTCCAGATGACAATGTCCATAAAACATATAAGTCGGATGATATTGATCTAAAAAATCATTAAAACAGGCAAAACCTTGATGCATCATATCTTCCAAATCGCCATATCCCATACAAGGTGCATGACTCACAAAGATATCGATGCCTTTCTGTTTACGAATCTTTCGACGCAGCTTTTTGATTCGCTTTTCCATTTCCTTTTCATCAAACAACCATTCCTGTTCATACAAGCCAAAAGCACCACCCAATCCAGCAATCCGTAAACCATGTGTTTGAATGATGTCATCATCCAAACAGATACAACCTTCTGGTTCTTTTCCGAGATCATGGTTGCCATGCACATAATACAATGGACGTGAAAACATCGTGACCAAATATTCCAAATAGGATGCATGCAGATCCCCACAAGAAAGAATCAAATCAATCGGATGTGTTTGACGAAAGGATGTGGCATTCCACAACGCAGGCGACTCCATATCTGAAATCACTAAAATACGAGTCATTGTGGAATCCCTCCGATCACATTTTCATTGAGCCAATGCATTTGAATGATTTCATCTTGACTCCATCGCGCATCTTGTCGATGACGAATCAATCCCTTTTGACTATGGATCTCCCCATCAAAGGGATGAATGTCCCCTTTAATCATAGCTTGTTTTAAATCATAAATTAGATTTTGCGTAGGATATGGCACATGCTCCGAAATGATCAAATCGATGATACCACTGTCCATGCCCCACCAATTGTTGTGGCCACGCACCGCTTTTTCACCACGATCCAAGATATGTTGGATCAATAAAACATAATATTTGCCCCAATGCACGATTGGCATTGCCAAATTGACGATCGTATCGCCTTGTTTTTGATAGATGCCAAATTCACGGGATGTATTGTCCCAACAAATGGAATCCGGTCCCGAAATCACATCCGCCAAGACCTCCTTCGATGCATAGTTCCAATCCAAGTACACTTTGACGTGGGGATCGATCATGCCCGCTCCAATCGCAAACGCATTGATGTTTGGAATATCGCCATATATCGGATATTCCGATTGATAGAGAATACAATGGGTCTGGGACATCGAAGCCGCAATCATGCCCAATAAGAACTTGGCTTCATACAAGCGAGAATAGAAAGTATGCACATTGGTCTTTTGGAGCAAGACGGAACAATTCATAAAATGAATCGATGGATACTCCAAAGAAAGTTTATATGTGGAAAGTAATTGTCGCGGACTGATACTGATCACGATATCGATTTGTTTGGCAATCGTGGGTACAATATCTTCCATCTTTCCATCATACATGTGGGTCTTGACCACGCCCCCAAAATAGGTTTCCATATACAATCGACCCAATTCATGATCATGGATCCAAGTGGATGATTCCATCGACGAATCGGCAATAAAAGCAATCCGTAATGGATAGCTCACACTATACTTTTTATTAAATAAAGAGACTTTTCGATGCATTTCCGGTTTATCAATCCATTCTTGCTGGACCGATTGCCCAGAAAGTAGACGCTGGATCTTTTCTTTGTCTTTGGCCCCATCCAGACCATAAAGTTGACAAGCCAATAAAAAGACATCGGATTGCACATCATAGCTAGCTGGATACAAGGAACAAAAGAGATGAAATGCACTACGCACATGCGCAATGGTTTCAAGATCCCATGGATGTGTAAGATCTTTATTCAAACACTTGGCAAAAGCGATATAACTACCAACCTGAGTAAAATAGAGATCATTGATCTGGGTGACAGCGTAAAAATCAACATATTCATGATCAATTTGAGTTTCATCTTTCTTTTCCGGCAAGATACGAGTCACATGAGCACGCATGGAAGGCATACCCACATATTTTGCGATCGAGACTCGTTTATTCCCTTCCTGAACATAAAAAAGCCGACGATATTCAAACACCTGAATCGGATCACGAATGCCTTCTGCCAATTGGGAATCATAGAGATTTTCCCACTTCATCGCAAATTCGCTATCTTCTGACAAAATAGGCATAAAGCCCGGGGCAAAAGCAGAGACACGACCCCGTGTTTTCGTACCGACGATTCGATTGGTTGGAATATCGATACAACCCAAATAGGACCGATCCAATCGATCGATACGATCTACCGTTTCATCCAAAACCGGCAACTGCCCTTGTTTCCGATTTTTTTCACCCATTTTTTTGGCTTTACTGTATTCTTTCATACCTTTCCCTTTCAAAACAAACGCAATTGATTGGACAAGATCGAATGAGGATCCACCTCAATAATCGTATCATTTGATTGTACATGACCAATCAATAACGGTGAATTCGAATCATGGAGAGCCCGATTTTGTTTGACCAACGTTTGATTTTCATTCGCATAACAATATAAACATCCATGTCCACATGTATTATAGGCACCAATATCATTTTGGAGCAGACACCGACAGCCTTTCCGTGCATAGGTCGTTGGCGGTTTCAAACCAATATGAAATGCATCCTCCAATACAGCCTGACTCATACATCCGGATGTATCAATGCCATACTTCGATAATCCCTTTTCCATACAAGCATATACTTTCATATCGTATGAGGAAGCGATGGATACAAAAGCTTGGCTGATCCTTTTTTGATCATCCAGAGATACTTCCTGAATATTGGGAAAATTGCGTTTGGTCTTCGCATAGAGATCAATAAAACTAATGATCACATGATGGGTATAGCCCGACAAGGCTTTACACAGCTGTTCAAACGAACGTATATGGAATTCCACCGTATAGGTTTCATTCAACAAGATGGGATCATAACGCCAAGCCATATGCTCGCTTCCAATCCTATCCGATAATTCGCGCATCGATTGTAAGACCCATCGTTTATTTTGAATATTCGGTTCAATCTCTTTCCCATAAGGGGTCAAAGTCACCATCCAATACATGCGATACGATGATAATTTTTCAAACTGTTGGAACATGGGACGCGGATTCTTGGTACAGAAACAAAGCAGATCGACCACTTCGGGATGAAGGTCATATCGATAAATTTTATGAGGATCATAGGGACTACGACTCAAAACATAGCCAGCCTCAATACGATGATAGAACCAAGACGCATAGAAAGCCGGAATATCGGTACGATTGCCCGTATTGATGATCATGACGGCCTCTTTTCTAACTATAACGTTTTATAGTGGACGATGATGTCTTCATAGGTCCCATCATCCAATGCAAAACCGGAGGGTATCACACCCAATTGGACAAAGCCCAATTCCTGATAGAGGTGCAAAGCGACAGCATTGGTGGCAACAACCGCATTGAATTGTAAGATGCGAAAGCCCAGTCGCTTGGCTTGGTCCATACAATCATGGACCAATTGCTTACCAATATGTTTTCCTCGCTGATCTGTCTTGACCGCATACGATGCGTTACAAATATGACCACAACGCCCTACATTATTCGGATGCAAAATATACATACCGACAATTTGGCCATCATCAACGGCTACACCCGTATAGCTTTGTGATGAAAAGAAAGTATAGCCCTCTTTTTCATCCAAGAGATCTTTTTGGGGAAAGGCCACGCCTTGTTTGACGACTTCATTCCATATGTCTACGACTGCTTTTGTATCTGCTTTTTTAAATTTTCGTATTTCCATTTTATAACCTATACTTTCGAATAAATAAGACAACCATCTTTTGAAGTTGATTCAAACCAATGACCTCGATGGGCAAATGGCCAGCTCCTTCTAAAAGAACATGATATTTGTCGGCCCCGATCCGTTCATAAAAGGACATAGAATCCGCCGGATCGATCCATTGATCCATTTCTGGCTGTACCCAGAGGATCGGTACTCGATAGTCTTCGGGCGGACACAAAGTAGGATGCGCCAGAGTGTGTAAGAATTCCTGTGTGACTTTTGCACCTGCAGATTGTTCATCTTCACTCAATAGCTGACAAACCGCGGGATTGTTCGAAATCGTTCTTGTATCAATCACGCGTTTGATCTTCAAAGCTCGCCATCGCAATAGACGTGCATGATTTTCAAAAACCGGATCGAGCCAGACATCATTCTCTACGTTTTTATCATTGAGATCCAACAAATGAGTCACGATGACACCTCGAATTTGAGGACAAAGAGTCCCCAATTGATACGCCAACATGCCGGACAAACCCAATCCCATCAAAAAGGTATTTTCAATTTCTGTCTGTTCGATCAATTTTTGACAACAAGCCAACCAGTCTTCATAAGTCGCTTGTTTGACATTGGACTGACCAAAAAAAGGTAGATCCGGACAAATCACCCGATATCCCAGGCGATAAAAAGGGACCGCTAAAAAAGACAACATCCGGCCATTCGCAATCAAGCCATGGAGGATAATGATCGTTCCTTTAAAGTAGCGGGGTTGGTAAATATCCACATGCATATGGACATCATGATAATAAATATACTCTTCTTGGCAATGGATATCCGAAGTCATTCGATTCCGTAAGGGCAAATGATCTTGAAATGCTTGCCAACTCGGATACGCTTTCATACGCTTATGATATCATTCTTTTGCCGTAAATGCTTGTGCGATCGTATCGATCGAGCTGCAAGCCAACCGATTGACTTCTTCTTGACCTGGACAAACCAGGGCAATATCGGTCAACATGCGCAAATGATCTTCCTCTTTGGCCGCTAGGGCAATGACCATTTTCACAATTTGATCATCCCAGATCGTCCCCTGGGGAAAAGCCATGATGGCCATACCAGAATGATGAACCAAATCGGCCTGTCCATGGGGAATGGCCAAGCCAAAACCAACAACCGTTTCATACGTCTTTTCGGTTGTCAACATGGCTTCGGTATAACTTGAATCGGTATAGCCACTTTGGCATAGACGATTTCCCAATTCCTGAATGATGACCGTTTTTGATTTAGGTTCCGTTTCAATGGAAACATTTTCTTTCAATAACTCTTTCATGATTACCCCCAAATACCAGAAGCCGCTAAACGTTTTCCTGCTTCTTGAATACGATCAATATCTTCAACCAACGCCAGTCGTACATAACGCAATCCCTGTTGACCAAACGATTGACCCGGTGTTACGACAATACCGGTTTTCTTTAACAAATCTTTCACAAACGCATTGGAATCTTCATAGGCATCCGGAATTCTAGCCCACGCAAACATCGTTCCAGCCGATGCAGGAATGGTCCAACCCGCTTGCCCAAAGTATTTCACCAACGCATTTCGACGATCTTCATAAGCTTGTCGCGTAACCGGAATGGAATCTTGACAATGACTCAACGCTTCAATACCTGCATATTGCACCGGTAAGAAAACCCCATAGTCCATATTGGATTTTAATTTACGATACAAAGCCACAATTTTTTTGTTTCCGACCACAAAGCCCAAACGTGCTCCAGCTAGACCAAACGTTTTGGATAAAGAATTCAATTCAATTCCCACATTCATGGCTCCATCAAAGGCTAAAAAGCTTTTACCTACTTTACCATCAAACACCAATTCACTATAAGCATTATCATGTAAAACGATCAAATCGTATTTCTTTGCGAAAGCAATCAATTCTTGATAGAAAGAATCCGGCGCAATGGCACAGGTTGGATTGTTCGGATAAGAAATCACCAACATCTTCGCTTTTTTCGCAACTTCCGGATCAATATCATTGAAATCCAACACAAAGCCTTTTTCTTCTTTCAATGGCATATACGCCACTTGGCAAGAAGCAATTTTTGGTCCATCTTGAAAGACCGGATAACACGGATCGGGTACTAAGACCAAATCACCTGGATCACATAATGCCAGACAAATCGTACTCAACGCTTCTTGCGAACCCGATGTACAAATGATTTGATCCGTATCCAAATTGACACCATAACGATCGTGATACCACGTTTGTACGGTGGTCAACATTTCTGGTAATTCACTAATCGCATATTTGAAATTTTCTGGTTGCTGAATCGTATCAACCATTTTTTGAACGATCGAATCAACTGGTGGAATATTCGGTGATCCAATCGAAAAATCAATCGTATCTTTCCCTGTTTTTTTGGTATATTCTTGCTTCATGATCTTCAATTCGGTAAAGATCGACGTACCGAATTCATTCATTTTTTTTGCTCCGTACATATTACATCTCCCCATTGGTTCTTATTATAACGCAGATACATCAATATCTCTATCCTTGGGAGCATCAACTATTTAGACATTTATCTAAATAGTTGTTGACTCCACTCATTTTATTGACCATAATACAAATAGAGAGATAGATAGCCTATGAAAAGTTTAACGTTCAAAGCTCTTTCTGATCCTATTCGAAGGAAGATCCTAGAAATATTAAAAGATGGCCCAATGTGTGCTGGTCAAATCAGTTCCCAATTTCATTTGACCAATGCGACTGTATCGTATCATCTAAAAATTCTCAAACAAGCGGATTTAATTTTTGAAACGCATGAAAAAAACTATATCTACTATCAATTGAACACGAGTGTGTTGGAAGAAATCTTGCTTTGGATTGCAATTTTAAAAGGAGACGACCATGATCAAAACAAATAAACGCACCTTGTTGCTTACCAGTCTAATCATTGTATTGCCATTATGTATTGGATTGGTTCTATGGAATCAACTACCGGATACCATGGCTACACATTTTGGTATCCATGGTGATGCGGATGGCTTTTCATCCAAACCCTTTGCCATTTTGTTTTTACCCCTTTTTATATTGGCGATTCATTGGTTCAGTGTCTTTATCATATCCGCTGATCCACGCAAACAAAATATCAGCCCAAAAATATTTACTATTATTCTTTGGATATTACCCATTCTTTCTTTATATACGGGTTTATTGATCTATTCATACAACATGGGCTATCCATTGCATGTAAAAACATGGACAGAAGGATTTTTAGGTTTCCTATTTCTGATCATTGGCAATTATTTGCCAAAGACAAGACAGAATTATACCATTGGCATCAAAGTTCCCTGGACTTTGGATAATGTAGAAAATTGGAATCGTACACATCGTTTGGCAGGTTATGTATGGATTCTTTGTGGACTTATCATTGTAGTGCAATCATTTTTAGGCTTGCATAATGTATATCTTATGATTGGACTGATTCTTTTGATGACATTGATTCCTTGTATCTATTCCTATTGGCTCCATATTCACGATCACTTATAAATGAAAAAAGAGGCTACATCTCATGTACGCCTCTTTATTGATTTATTCTTGATCTTTTCGTTTCTTTAGAAGAGTCATAATACCAGCACTTGCTGCCATCATAGCGATTGCTGGACTGACGAGTCCATCTTCTACACCTGTTTGTACACCTTGGTTCTGTA
This sequence comes from Absicoccus sp., assembly GCF_034090965.1. Lineage (NCBI taxonomy): Bacteria > Bacillati > Bacillota > Erysipelotrichia > Erysipelotrichales > Erysipelotrichaceae > Absicoccus > Absicoccus sp. Next base: position 48,772 of record NZ_JAXDRQ010000024.1, read on the forward strand.
CTTGTTGGCTTGCAACTTGATTAGGTGTTTGTGCAGCTGCTGTTTGTTTTTCTGGTTGATTTGGTTCATCTTTCACATGAACTGTCAACGAAATTGAATGATCGCCTTCTTTTTGTGTTGAATCTTTGCCATCAGCCATATGCATAGCACCCCAAACAAAGGATACTGGTGTCTTCAACAAACCATGACCCGCTTGAGCTTTAAAATATCCAGTCAAAGTTCCATAGAATGACCCATTTCGAACTTTGGCATCATCGGTAGCTCGATGTGCATCATTGATCACAATATCTTTGATGAACATAGCCATACTTTGTGCACTGTTGTTGATCAAATTTTTCAAATTACCAAACACGCTGGTTTGATAAGCTACACCATATTCATCTTCTGTATGATTGAAATTTTCAATCGTATTGCCTTCACCATATATTTGTTTATGACTGGCATCGGCAGATGAATACGCATTCGCCAAAGCAGTCATCTTGGAAAGATCCAGATCCATGATGATCGTTACTTTATTTGGTGTGAATGTCGATTTTTGATAGTTGATCTTATAAATCAGAGGCTTACCATCGGTAGAAACCAATTGATAATGTTCATTCATTTCTGCTTCAGAACTTGGAATATAGAAAGTACCTTCTAAATCTTTATCCATAGATAAATTATCATAATAAGTGCAACAGCCTATAAGAATAAAAAAGTCCATGGGTTCAATGATAAAATGTGAGTGACAAAACAAACATTTATCAAGGAGAATCCCATGAACTACAACCATCTTAATATAAATGAGAGAACAGTCATATCTTTACTTGCTTCTTCTGACGTATCGATTCGTGAAATAGCGAAGCAACTTGGAAGAAGTCCGAGTACGATTTCCAGAGAATTGAAACGAAACCAAACAAATGAACGAGATTCCCGGTAT